>JBPYES010000364.1:0-2028 GCA_051984825.1 Jatrophihabitantaceae bacterium | reverse complement strand
GACAGGTGCTCGTCGATGAAGGCGCTGACGTGGCTGATCCCCCGAGTCGGTCCTGCCTCGGGAAACGGCTCGGTCGACATCAACTCGACGTCCTCGTCGAAGAAGCTGAGCACGGCCTCGGAGTCCTGCTCTTTCCAGGCGCGCTCGAATGCCACCGCAGTCAAGAACTCGTCGGCCTGTGACTGGCCAAGGGCTATGAGATCGCGGATGAACGCCGGATCTCGGTTCAGTTTGGAGCGGGCACTCAACGACCAGCGGACGCGGGTCGGCGACAGCTCGACGATCCGGACGACGATGGCCTTGTAGCCGGCGTCCTCGGCCAGAATGCCCTCCTCGAGCCAGGCATCGATCTTCTCCACGAAATGGAGCTCCTGGTAGAGCGATAGGTTGCCCGCCAGCTCATTCCGGCGATCGCCGATGTCGAGCACGCTTCGCGGCTCAGCCTCACGGCGTTTCGGGTTGATCTGGATGACCCAGATTTCGTCCGGCTGCAGGTCGATCAGCTCTCGGATCGGCGGGTTCTGGGAGAACAGCCCGTCCCAGAACGTGCCGCCGTCGACCGAGACGGCCCGAAACAGGGTCGGGATCGCGGCCGACGCGAGCACGGTATCGGCCGAGATGCTGTCCCGGCGACTGTCAAATGCGCGAAACTCGCCCGAGAGCACGTCGATCGCGCCGATCACGAGTACCGGCTCCTCCGGCCCAGGCCCGAGCCGGTCGAAGTCGACGCGTCGGCGCAGCATGGCCTTGAACTCCTCCGCAGCCGCGCCGGCCAGGACGTTGTCGTAAGGGCTGATTGCGGGCATGGCCATGAACTGCTGCAGCTCGCCGGCCAGCATCGTCGACGCATTAGCCAGCTGCTCAAACGGTGAGCTGGCCGAGTTGTCGGCCCAGAACTCGTCCAGCAAGCGCCCGGCGGTCGCGGGATCGCCGTAGCGAAACGCGTACCAGGCAAGCAGCGCGCATACAGCTCCACCCGACGTACCGCTGAAACCGACGACCTCGTGCGTGTCCAGCACGTCGCTGCACAGCCGATCGAGCACGCCTGCGGTGAACGCCGTATGGCTGCCACCGCCCTGGCAGGCAATCGCTACGCGCGTTCGCACACCTTGCCTCCGATGCCGCCAGACTACCCCTGCGGTGCGTTCGGCGGAAGCGGTGGTTTTGACAGGATCGGTCCGTGACCGAAGCCGGCATCAGCTTCCCGCGCCAGTACGCCCGCACCGTCGGGTTCTCGCTGGGCGTGCCGCACGCATTCGCGATCGCTCCGGACGGCAGCCATATCGCCTTTCTGCGGACTCGTTCGGGCACCGACCGCGGCACCTGCCTGTGGGTGCTTGACAGCGCCACCGGCGCGGAGCGGCTGATCGTCGATCCGGACGACCTGCTCTCGGGCCGCGAGGAAAATCTTCCCCCGGAAGAGCGGGCGCGCCGGGAGCGCACGCGGCAGGCGGCCGCGGGTGTGGTGTCGTTCGCGACCGACAAGGCGGTGCGGATCGCGGCGTTCGCGTTGTCCGGGCGGTTGTTCGTCGCGCAGTTGACCCACCTGGACGACCCGGACGCCACCCCGGCGCGAGAGATAGCGGTGGCGGGGCCGGTACTCGACCCACGTCCGGACCCGACCGGAGCCAACATCGCGTACGTGGCGGACGGGGCGCTTCGCATAGTCGGCGCCGATGGCAGCGGTGACCGGGCGCTGGCCGTGCCGGAGGGCGAGAACGTGACCTACGGGCTGGCCGAGTTCGTGGCCGCCGAGGAGATGTACCGGACCCGGGGCTTTTGGTGGTCACCCGACGGGCGGCGGCTGTTGGTGGCTCGAGTGGACACGACGCCGGTCGCCCGCTGGTACGTCTCGAGTCCGGCCCATCCGGACCGGCCGCCGGTGGAAGTTGCGTACCCAGGCGCGGGGACCGCGAACGCCGAGGTCAGCGTGGTGCTCGCCGGGCTGGACGGAAACCTCACGCCGGTCGGCTGGGACTCTTCAGACTCGCCTTACCTGACCTCGGTGCATTGGTCGCGCGGCGGACC
>JBPYES010000363.1:0-14315 GCA_051984825.1 Jatrophihabitantaceae bacterium | reverse complement strand
GCGACCCCTCCGGCTACCGCGCCGATGCCTGCGGCTGCGGGGATGCCGATGCGCGCGGCCTTGCGTCCGGTGCGGAAGTCGCGGATCTCCCAGCCACGTTGGCGCGCCTCGCCGCGCAACGCCGAGTCCGGGTTGACCGCGACCGGGCGTCCTACGAGCGACAGCAGCGGCAGGTCGTTGATCGAGTCGGAGTAGGCGGCGCACCGGGTGAGGTCCAGACCCTCGCGTATGGCCAGCCCTCGGACCGCGGCCGCCTTCGCCTCGCCGTGCAGGACGTCGCCGATCAGCCGTCCGGTGTAGACGCCGTCTGCGCTCTCCGCGATCGTGCCGAGCGCGCCGGTCAGGCCGAGCCGGCGGGCGATGATCTCCGCCAGTTCGACCGGTGTCGCAGTCACCAACCAGACGCGCTGGCCGGCGTCGAGGTGCAGCTGGGCCAGCGCGCGCGTGCCCGACCAGATCTTGTCGGCCATCTCCTCGTCGTAGATCTCCTCGCCGAGCCGGACTATGTCGTCGACCTTCTTGCCCGCGACGAACGCCAGGGCCGAGTCGCGCGTGATGTGCATGTCGCCGTGTGACTCGCCGCGCAGCCGGAGCCGGGCCTGTCGCACGGTGAAGGCAGCGAGGTCGCGCCAGGTGAAGAACTTGCGCGCTGCCAGACCCTTGGCGAAATGGAAGATCGACGCCCCGACCATCATCGTGTTGTCGACGTCGAAGAACCCGGCCGCGACCGGGTCGGGCGGTACCGCGAGGGCGGCCTCGAGCTCCGGCGCGGCGGGCTCGGACGGCGTCCCTGGCATGACCGGCCTCCCCTCAGAGGTGCAGGTGCGGTCCGCACGGACCGACCCCGACGCCGATCGAGGCGAGGGTAATCGTCACGCCGCAGCTGTTGACCACGATCGGCGGGGACAGGCCGGCGGTCGGCGACGCGCCACCCGCCCCGGCTGAGGTTAGCGGGGCGCTCGGCCTCGAGGTGCCACGGGCAGGGGTGCCCGACCGGGCCGCGGCAGCGGGCCGGGACGCCCCGGCAGGCGCGCTGGTAGCCGTCTTTCGCGTCGTCGGTGGTGCCGGTGCGCCGCCCGACGAGGGCGGTGCGCTGCCCGGGCCGCTGCTGCCGGACGGGGTGCTGCCCGGGCTATGGGGCGTGGCCGGCGTCGTTCGCGGGGCGGCACACGGCGTGGTACACGGCAGCGGGCCTAGGTCGTCGGCGGACGTCCCGGTCAGGCAGCTACAGCCCAGGTCGGCGCGCAGCCGGTTGGCGCGGTCGACCACCCGGGTGGCGAGCTGCTCGGAGCCGTGCGCGCGGTCGTGCAGCGGACCCGGCGGGATGCGGCTGACGATCGAGCCGAGCCGCGAGACCTGATCGGGCACGGCGCCGAGCAGCACCTGGAGCGGGTCGGCGGATCGGTTGTTCACCGCCTGCTCGGTGAGCAGCCGGCTCGCGTTTCGCAGATCGGAGTCGGCATCGCCGAGCGTGTCGGTGATCAGCTTGGCGTTTCGGGCGCTGATCCCGTCGGCGGCCTGCGGTCCGGGACCTGCGGCCAACGCCGAGGCCCGCGACAGTAGCGCCGACACCTCGTTCGCGCGGCGCTTCGCGAGGCTGAGGTATTCCTTGGCGCGGGCGCCGGTGCCGCCGGCCAGCGAAAGCTGGACGTTCTCGCTGGCCCGCTTCAAGCCGTACAGGGAATCGCCCGGCAGGCTGCCGCTACTCAGCCACACGGCCCCGCCGAGCAGTAGCGCGAAGATCACGACGAGTGCGCCGAATACGGCGATCGGCCTGCGCAACGGGAACCGGCGCAGGTGCCGCCACCGCCTTGCGCGCGGCTGATCCGTCCCAGGGGCTCCCTCGGCAACGAGCCGGGGGGTGACCGCGACGAGTTGCGCGTGCAGCTGCGCGGTGAAGTCCGGACTCGGCCCGGGCGGCGGGGGGACCGTCGCCAGCCGATGCAGCAGCGAGCTGATCAGCGGATCCGTCGAACTGGCGGGGTCGCGGTAGCGCCGCAGCACACCGACGAGCGAACGCAGGTCGGCCATCGCTACCTCCCCCCACTCCGGCCGGTGCGAACACCTGCTCGCAAACGTTCGTCCACACAATCCAACGATGCGGCCAGCCCGCGGTTACTGCTGACTGTCACCGCAGGTCATCCCGGACGAAGTCGGCGAGCTTGCGAATCGCGCGATGCTGCAAGGCCTTCACCGCTCCGCTGTTCCGGCCCATGATCTCGGCGGTCTCGTTGACCGACATGCCCTGGATGAACCGGAGCATTACGCACTCGCGCTGGTCTTCACCGAGCCGGTTTATCGCCCGCATGAGGCGCTCTGTGGTCAGCGAGCTGAGCACAGAGTCCTCCGGACCGGGACCCGGGTCCGTGTGCTCAATGGACTCCGGGATGGACACCTCCAGCCGGTGCCGCGCCGACTTGGCGTGGTCGAGCACGATGTTGCGCGCGATCGTGACGAACCACGCGCCGACGTCGCGACCCTGGTAAGTGATGGCGCCGATCCGGCGCAACGCGCGCAGGAACGTCTCACTGGTGAAGTCCTCAGCCGTCGCCTGGTCGCCGACCCGGTAGTAGATGTAGCGGTAGACCGTCTCCTTGTATCGCAGAAACAGCTGGCCGAACGCCTCGCCATCGCCGTCTTGGGCTCGGTGGACCAGTTCCCAGGCCTCGGCATGCGTCTCGTCGACGGCGTGCTGCGGGCTGTGCCCGGTGCCGCCGGACAGGCCGGCGACGGTTTTGGATGCCATCGCGTGCAGCGAGCCGGTGGGCACCGCCAATGCCGGCCGCATGAGCACGGCGACGACAAGCTCGCGCAGGAGGCGCAGCCCCGCGGCGTCGGCGGCGGACGATGGTGCGTTACCGCGCGCGCCAGACATACCCGGACGACCTTTCACCTGCCCCGCCCAATGGTTATACCCAACCTCAGGTAACTAACCAGCTTCGGCGGCTGTGGCCAAACTTGGCACGACTTGCGCCGAGGGGAGCCGGCGCGTCACGCTCAGGTCCTCGCGCCGAGAGCCCGGGAGGGACACGGTGACCGTCTCCGGCAATGACGCCGCGCCGATCAGCATCTCCGATCTCGTACGGCGGACTGCCCGAACCACGCCCGACGCCACGGCACTGGTCGACGGCACCAACCGCCTGAGCTGGGCGGAGCTCGACGCCCGCGCGACGTCCGCTGCTCTGGCGCTTCGCGAAGCGGGCCTCGACGACGGCGACCGGGTGGTGCTCCAGCTCGGTACCGGCGTGGACTTCGTGGCCTGCTACCTCGGCGCCGGGCGTGCCGGGCTCATCACCGTCCCCGCCAATCCGGCCTACACGGCACCCGAACTGCAGCACGTGCTCGACGACAGCGGCGCGCGGCTGCTGGTCACGCCCGAGAGCGTCCCGCCCGGCGTGGCGGGCGCCGACCCGCATCGCGATCGCACTGGCGAGGACATCGCCGTGCTGCTGTACACCAGCGGGACGAGTGGGCTGCCCAAGGGCGCCATGCTCTCGTCCCGGGCACTGCTCGCCAACCTCGCGCAGATGGCCGCCGTCGATCCGCCGCTGATTACCGGCGACGACGTGGTGTTCCTGCCGCTGCCGCTGTTCCACGTGTTCGCGCTGAACGTCGGCCTGGGCATGGCGCTCTACACCGGCGCGACGACGGTGCTCGCCGAGCGGTTCGACGCCGTGGAGGCCCTTTACGCGATGGCGGCGAACCGGGTGAGCGTCGTGGTCGGGGCGCCGGGCATGTTCGTGGAATGGGCCCGCCATGACCTGGGTGCCGTGTTCGCGTCGGTCCGGTATGCGCTGTCCGGATCGGCGCCGCTGGCACCCGCGTTGGCCCGCGAGTACGCCACGCGGGGCATAACGCTGTACGAGGGGTACGGACTGACCGAGGCCGCCCCTGCCGTCACGCTGAACCGGGCCGGCAAGCCCGGATCGATCGGCACCCCGCTGCCGGGCGTCGAGATCCAGCGACGTGATGCGGACGGCTCACCCGTGACAGAGGATGACGATCCGGGCGAACTGGTCGTCCGCGGGCCGAACCTGTTCTCCGGCTACTGGCCCGGCGGCGAAGGCGGGCCGGATGCCGACGGATGGTTCGCCACGGGCGACATCGCGGTGCGCGACGATGACGGCGACCTGCTCCTGGTCGGGCGCTCGAGTGAGCTGGTGCTGGTGAACGGGTTCAACGTGTACCCGGCAGAAGTGGAGTCCGTGCTGCGCGTCCAGCCCGGTGTCGCCGAGGTGGCAGTGGTGGGCGCCGACGACCCGGAAACGGGCGAGGCGGTGGTCGCCTACGTGGTTCCCGTCGCGGGCGCCGCACTCGATCCCGAACGGCTCGTCACGGCCGCATCGGGGTCACTGGCCAAGTTCAAGTTGCCCCGCGACGTCCAGATCGTCGATGAGCTGCCGCATACCGTGACCGGCAAGGTGATGAAGTGGCGCCTGCGGACCACCGCGTAACGCTGATCACGCGGGTGGGCTGCCACCTGTGCGAACAGGCCCAGGCGGTGCTGCTGCGGCTGCGCGACGAACTCGGCTTCGGCTACGACGAGCTGGACGTCGACGCCGACCGGGACCGGCGCAACGAATACTCGGACCGCGTTCCGGTGATACTGCTCGACGGTAGGGAGCATGGGTACTGGCGGGTCGAGGAGGACCGGCTGCGTACCGCCCTCTCCCGCTGATAGCACACGCAAACGCGATTTGGGAAACCATTCACAAGCGCGTAGCGTTTTGGACAGCCCTCTACCACACCGGGTCGGATCGATTCGGGCGGGGGCGTCCCACATCTGACTTGCCAGAGGAGCACATGACCGTCCAGCGCGTGGCGGCCGCCGGCAACGGCGCACGTGTCGTCCCGGATGCCACGGTCGCTCGGCTGGCTACGTACCTGCGAGTGCTGACCGGGCTCGGCGAGGACGCGACGACGACCGTATCGTCCGAGGAGCTCGCCGCCGCCACAGGCGTCAACTCCGCCAAGCTCCGCAAGGACTTGTCCTTCCTCGGCTCCTATGGGATCCGTGGCGTCGGCTACGACGTGGCGACGCTGATCGAGCAGATCTCGCGCACTCTCGGGCTCACGGTGCACCGCAACGTCGCCCTGGTCGGCGCCGGCAATCTGGGCCAGGCGCTTACCGGTTACGCGGGTTTCGCCAGCCGCGGGTTCCGCATCGCCGCGCTGATTGACGCCGACCCTGCTCGGGTAGGCACCACCGTGCACGGCGTGTCCGTGCGCGACATTGCCGATCTGGAACAGGTCGTCGCCGACGAGAAGATCACCATCGCGGTGCTGACGACGCCAGCCACCGTGGCGCAGGACGTCTGCGATCGCCTGGTCGCCGCCGGGGTCACCAGCATCCTCAACTTCGCGCCGGTCGTGCTGTCCGTGCCCCACCATGTCGACGTCCGCAAGGTCGATCTGGCCGCCGAGTTGCAGATCCTCTCGTTCCACGAGAACCGCAAGAACGGGGCGCTGGTCGTATGAGTGAGCATCGACTGCGGCGCTGTGCGCCGCGAAATTGCCCGTGCGGAGCGGCCGCATTTGCTTGCGCGAAGAGCAGTGAGGCAGTCGTATGAGCCTGCTCGTGGTTGGCGTGTCGTATCGGACGGCGCCGGTGCCCATTTTGGAACGCGTCAGCATGTCGGGCGACGACCTGCCGAAGCTGCTCGGCGAGCTGCACGCCGACGAGTCGATCAGCGAGGTCTTGGCGCTCTCGACGTGCAACCGGGTCGAGGTGTACGCGGACGTCGCACGCTTCCACCCCGCCGTCGCGGAGATCACTCAGGTGCTCGCGCGGCACACCGGGCTCAGCGTTACCGAGCTGGGTGAGCACCTGTACGTCCACTTCGCCGAGGCGGCCGCCGAGCACATGTTCACCGTCGCTTCGGGGCTGGACTCAATGGTGGTGGGCGAGTCGCAGGTCCTCGGCCAACTGCGCGCCGCATATGCCCACAGCATCGACGCCGCGACGGTCGGTTCGGTGCTGCACGATGTGGCCCAGACGGCACTTCGGGTCGGCAAGCGGGTGCACACCGACACCGGCATCGACCGCGCAGGCGCGTCGGTGGTGGCCGTCGCGCTCGACCATGCCACCGGGGTGCTCGGCTCGCTCGACGGTAAGCGGGCGCTGGTCGTCGGCGCCGGTTCGATGGGCGCGCTGGCCGGCGCGACGCTGCGGCGCCGCGGTGTCACCGACATCGTGGTCGCCAACCGCAGCTTGGGGCGAGCCACGCGTCTGGCCGAATCCCTCAATGCGCGCGCCGTCAGCCTGGACGCACTGGCCGACGAGATCGCGAGCGCCGACCTGCTCGTCAGCTCGACTGGGGCCACCGGGTTGGTGGTCGAACTCGCCGCGTTCGGCCATCGGGCGTCGCGGCCGATGGTCGTGCTCGACATCGCGCTGCCCCGCGACGTCGACCCCGCGGTGGCCGTGCTGCCCGGCGTGAGCTACGTCGACCTCGACGCGTTGCGCGCCGACGGCGCGATGGTGAGCGACGACGAGGTAGCCGACGCGGCGGCGGTCGTCGCCGAGGAACTGGCACGCTACCTCGCCCAACAGCAGGCGCTGGCCGTAGCGCCCACCGTCAGCGCACTGCGCGCCCGCGCCACGCAGGTGATCGATGCCGAGCTGTCCCGGCTTGACGCGCGGCTGCCGTCGCTCGATGACGCAACCCGTGCCGAGGTAGGCGACGCGGTTCGCCGCGCCGTGGAGAAGGTGCTGCACGCGCCGACCGTCCGGGTGAAGGAGCTGGCCTCGACGCCCGGCGGCAACCAGTACGCGGCGGCGCTGCGGGAGCTCTTCGACCTCGACCCGGCCCGCCCCGAGTCGGTCACCGCCGTCCGGAAGGCCGGCTCATGACGGTCACCCGAACGCTGCGGGTCGGCACACGTGGTTCTGCGCTCGCCCGCATCCAGACCCAGGCTGTGGTGGAGGCGCTGGGCGCGCCCGCCGAGATCGTGCCGATCGTGACGGCCGGCGACCGCTCGGCCGCGCCACTGGAACAGATCGGCGGCACCGGCGTCTTCGTGTCCGCGCTCCGCACGGCACTCGTGAGTGCCGAGATCGACGTCGCCGTCCACTCCTACAAGGACCTGCCGACGGCGCCGTGCGAGGGCGTCGTGATCGCCGCGGTGCCCCGGCGTGAGGATCCTCGCGACGCTCTGGTTGCCCGCGACAGGCTCACCCTGGCCGAGCTGCCGCCCGGCTCCCGGATCGGCACCGGCTCGCCGCGCCGTGCCGCCCAGCTGCGCGCGCTCGGCTTGGGCTTCGTCGTCGAGCCGATCCGCGGCAACGTCGACACCCGGCTGCACCGGGTGGCAGCGGGCGCGTTCGATGCGGTCGTTCTAGCCCTTGCCGGACTGCGCAGGCTGGGACGTGACGGTGAGGTCAGCGAGATCCTCGACCCGATCCAGGTACTGCCCGCCCCGGCGCAGGGTGCGCTGGCAGTTGAGTGCCGGACATCGGACCCGGCGACCCGCGATCTGTTGTCCACTGTGGACGATGCCGATAGCCGGGCCGCCGTCATCGCGGAGCGGGCCTTGCTCGCCGCGCTCGAGGCCGGCTGCACCGCCCCTGTTGCTGCGCTCGCAGAGATCGCCGAGGGGCCCGAGATTTACCTACGCGGATCGGTGACGACTCCGGACGGCTCGCGTGCCCTCCGGCTGTCCGCCACCGGCCCGGTAACCGACGCCGAAGGCATCGGACGGCGACTTGCCGCCGAGCTGATCGCCGAAGGCGCTGACACGATGATGGAGAGCTCCACATGACCCGCGCGCGCAAGAACGTCGGCCGAATCACCTTCGTTGGTGCCGGTCCTGGCGACCCGGGATTGCTGGCCGTCGCGGCCACCCAGGCGCTGGATACGGCAGGGATCGTCTACGTGGACGGCGCCGTGCCGTCCGCGATCACCGATCTGGCCACCGGCGAGGTGCGCCCGGCCGAGGGAGAGCCCGCCGACATCGCCAAGGCGGCCCTCGCGGAGGCACGCGCCGGCACGCATGTCGTCCGGCTCGTCCCAGGCGACGTGCTCGCCCACGACGACGTGGTGAAGGAGGCCCTCGCGGTTGCCAAGACCGTCGTCCCGTTCGACGTGGTGCCCGGCCTTTCGATCGGTGCCGGGACGGCCACCTACGCGGGCGTGCCGGTCGGGCCCGTGCACACCGAGGCGTCAGTCAGTGACGTGACCGACTTCGACGCGCTCTCGCATGCGCCCGGCACCCTGGTGCTGACCGTGCCGTCATCGGCCGTCCAGCTGCTGGGTGAGCAGCTCGTGACGGGCGGCCTCAAGCCGGATACCCCGGTCACGGTCAGCTGCCACGGCACCGGCACCACGCAGCAGACGGTCTCCGGGACGGTCGGCGACATCGAACTCGCCTCAGCGGGCATGAGCGGCACCCTGGTCGTCACGGTCGGCCGCGCCGCGCTGTACCGGGAGAAGCTCGGCTGGTGGGAGTCACGGGCGCTCTACGGCTGGAAGGTGCTTGTGCCCCGCACGAAGGACCAGGCGGGCGCGATGAGCGAGCGGCTGCGCGGCCACGGCGCGGTGCCTGTCGAGGTCCCCACCATCGCCGTTGAGCCCCCACGCACCCCGGCGCAGATGGAGCGCGCGATCAAGGGCCTGGTCACCGGCCGGTACGAGTGGATCGTATTCACCTCGGTCAACGCGGTTCGTGCCGTGCGGGAGAAGTTCGAGGAGTTCGGTCTGGACGCGCGTGCCTTCGCCGGCGTCAAGATCGCCTGCGTCGGCGAGACGACAGCAGACGCCGTCCGCGCATACGGCATCAACCCAGAGCTGGTGCCTTCGGGTGACCAGTCGTCCGAGGGGCTGCTTGCAGACTTCCCGCCGTACGACGAGGTGCTCGACCCGATCAACCGGGTGCTGCTGCCCCGTGCCGACATCGCCACCGAGACGCTTGCCGCGGGCCTTCGTGAGCGGCGGTGGGAAATCGACGACGTCACGGCCTACCGCACGGTGCGCGCCGCGCCGCCGCCGGCCGAGATCCGCGACGCGATCAAGTCCGGGGGCTTCCAGGCCGTCTGCTTTACGTCGTCCTCGACGGTGCGCAACCTCGTCGGCATCGCCGGCAAGCCGCACGCGAAGACCGTGGTGGCATGCATCGGCCCGCAGACGGCAGCCACCGCGCGCGAGTTCGGGCTGCGCGTCGACGTGCTCCCCGACACGGCCACGGTTCCGGCGTTGATCGACGCGCTGGCGGAGTTCGCGGCCGCGCGCGCCGTGGAAGAGCGCGAGAAGGCGGCCGCCGCAGCTGCCAAGCGGGCGTCCCGCCGGAGGTAGCGGGTTTACGCCCGGCGCTGCTCCGCGTGCCGGGCCTGCTCGCTCGCGTTGCCGCGCACGGCGCTCAGCGAGGAGGAACTGGCCGAGGTCTGATCCTGGATTGGGCAGGGTTCGGCGGTCTCCGGACGCCGAACCTGGCGCAATCGCTAGGCTGGGCTGGTGCAGTTCCCCCAGAGCCGGCCCCGCCGGCTGCGGGCCACGGCGGCGCTGCGCCGGCTCGCCAGCGACGTCCACGTCCACCCGTCCGATCTCGTGCTGCCCATGTTCGTGCGCGAGGGCATCGCCGAGCCGGTCGAGATCGCGTCCATGCCGGGCGTGGTCCAGCACTCGGTGGAGTCGCTGCGCAAGGCGGCTGTTGAGGCCGTCGAGGCAGGCGTCGGTGGGCTGATGCTGTTCGGCGTGCCGGAACGCAAGGACGCGCAGGGCTCCGGTGCTGACGACCCGGCAGGCATCCTCAACACGGCACTGCGCGCGCTACGCCAGGAGCTGGGCGATCAGACCGTGCTGATGGCTGACCTGTGCCTGGACGAGTTCACCGATCACGGGCACTGCGGGGTGCTCGACGCGTCCGGCAAGGTCGACAACGACGCGACCCTGGTGCGCTACGCGAGCATGGCGCTCGCACAGGCCGATGCCGGTGCGCACCTGCTCGGTACAAGCGGCATGATGGACGGTCAGGTCGGCGCCGTCCGGGCAGCGCTTGACGACGCCGGCCTCCCGGATGTGGGCATCCTCGCCTACGCCGTGAAGTACGCGTCCGCCTTCTACGGCCCGTTCCGCGAGGCGGTGAACTCCTCGCTCGCAGGCGACCGCAAGACCTACCAGCAGGACTACACGCGCGACGCGCGCGAGGCGCTCGCTGAGGTCGAACTGGACGTCTCTGAGGGCGCCGACATTGTCATGGTCAAGCCGGCGCTTCCGTACCTTGACGTATTGCGCGCCGTCGCGGACGCGTCGCCGGTGCCCGTCGCCGCGTACCAGATCAGCGGGGAGTACGCGATGGTGGAGGCGGCTGCCCAGCGTGGGTGGCTTGACCGCGACCGGGCGATTGCAGAAACGCTCACCTCGATCAGGCGCGCCGGTGCGTCGATGATACTTACCTACTGGGCGGTCGAGGCCGCCCGTATGTACGGCTGAGCCGGCCGCAACTGCCCGCGAGCGAGCGCCGCGAAGCCGCGCACGCCCACCAGGCGCACCAGGTTCGCAGGCGTGAAAAACGCGGTCGGCGGCACTACTCCGGAGATGACGCCCAGGAACCGGGACGCTGCCTCGCGGTCGTCGGCAAGCGCCGCGAACAACCGCCGCTCCGCCGCGCTCTGCACCGGGAACGACGCCAGGCGGACGGTCATGTCGTACATGGCCTTCGTTTCGCGGTCGCGTCGCTTGGCGTAACTGGCGAGGGCATTGCGCATCGGTGTGGTGCCGCCGAGTCGTTCGGCGAGCGCGGGTGCGAGCAGGTCTGCGTCGCGCAGCGCGTGCCCGATGCCCTGGCCGGTGATCGAGTCCATCACCAGGCCGGCATCACCGGCGAGCGCCCAGCCAGGCCCGTACGGCCGGCGGAAGGCGTTCGGCAGGTCGACGGTGCCGCGCAGCGGCCCGACATGTCGGCCGGCACGGACCCGCTCTCCTAGCGGGCCGGCCGCGTCCAGCGTCGCCAACACGTTGGCCAGCGGGTCGCGGCGGAACGTGTCGAACTCGGCGAGTGGCCAGCCGATATAGGTGATGGTGAGCCCGTCGTTGGTGGGAAACGCGCCGGCCAGGCGCCGGTTAGCGGAATACAGCTCGGCTGTACCAAGTGGGACGTCCTGCCAGTAGGTGTAGAACGCGAGTGAACGCGCTGAGCGTTCGCGGTACGTCCGTGCGCGTGCAGCGCGAGCGACTATCGAGTGCTTGCCGTCGGCACCGACGACGATTCGCGCGTGCTCCGTCACGGCAGGGGAGCCCTTTGCGTGGAAGCGGATTCCGATCACCGTGCCGTCGTCGGTGAGCACCTCGTCGACGATCGTGTTCTCGCGGACCTCCGCGCCGGCGGCGCGCGCGGCGTCGACCAGCATTGCGTCGAGCAACGTGCGGCGCGGGCTGTACAGCGCCTCGTCGCTCGGGTAGGCGCCGCGCAGCACGACCTCGCCGGTACGGAAGTGCACCTCGCGGGTGGGCGGCGTGCCGGCCGCTTCGAGCGCATCGAGCAAACCCCATCGCCGCAGCCGTACCGCGGCGGGCGGCTGCAACTGGTGGCTGGACAGCGTGTCGCTCGGGAACCTCGCCCGGTCGACGACCAGTACGCGAAGTCCCTTACGCGCCAGGAGCATCGCGGTGGACGCTCCGGCTACGCGCCCGCCCACGATGATCGCGTCGTAGCTCATCATCGGTTCCCCCTTGTGTCGCCAGCTGGACGACGTTGACCAGCGCCTCGATGCGGTCGAGGAACTTGCCGTCGCGGAGCTGCTCGCTGACCGCCTGCGCCCCGATGAATCCCCCTACGGCGACCTGGGCGAGCATCGCCGCGTCGAGGTCTGCGCGCACCGCGCCCTCGGCCTGTGCCGCGGCAAAGTGCTCGGTGACCGTGGCGAGCCAGGCGCGGAGCGAGCCGCACACCTCGTCTCGGAGGTCCGGATCCCGGGCCAATTCCTCGACGAGCTTGTTCAACGCGGCCGGTCCCTCGCCCTGCTTGGCGTAGCGGGCGATCAACCGTGGCGCTGCGAACAACCGGTCGACGGCCTTGTCGTACCGGCTGATTTCGGCGTCGACCCGGCTGATCCACCGCTGCTGGTGGTCACCGACGACGGCCAGGGCCAGCGCCTGCTTGGACGGAAAGTGGAAATAGAAGCCGCCCTTGGTCAGCCCGGACGCCTCGATGATCTGGTTGAGCGAGGCGGCCGCATAACCGTCGCGGGCGAAGGCCGGCAGCGCGGCGTCGAGGATGGCGCGCCGAGCCCGTTCGCCTCGCTCGCTGCTCGCCTCCCCGGCCCGCTGCGGGGTCCGCGTCGCCATGCCGCGACGCTACAAACCAACCGGTCGGTTTGTCAATGGCCGCCAAAACGTTCTGGGCACCCGGATCGTGCTGCGCCGCGAACTGCGAAACTAGCTGTCGTGTCGATTTCCGGTGAGCTGTTCGAGCGTGCCCAGCGGGTCATCCCCGGCGGGGTGAATTCGCCGGTGCGGGCGTTCCGGGCGGTCGGCGGCACGCCGCGCTTCATGGTGCGCGGGCACGGCCCGTACCTCGTCGACGCGGACGGGCGGGAGTACGTCGACCTGGTCGCATCGTGGGGCCCGATGATCCTGGGTCACGCCCACCCCGCTGTGGTGGCGGCGACGCAGGCCGCTGCGGCGGGCGGACTGTCGTTCGGCACGCCCACCGCCGGCGAGGTCGAACTTGCCGAGGAGATCATCGCGCGGGTCGCTCCCGTGGAGCAGGTGCGGCTGGTCAATTCAGGTACCGAGGCGACGATGAGTGCGATCCGTCTGGCTCGCGGTGTCACCGGCCGGCACCGCGTCGTCAAGTTCGCCGGCTGCTACCACGGGCACGTCGACGCGCTGCTGGCGGCGGCGGGCTCGGGGGTCGCGACGTTCGGGCTGCCCGACACGCCAGGGGTCACGGGCACGCAGACCGCCGAGACGATCGTGCTGCCCTACAACGACCTGGCCGCGGTGTCGTCCGCCTTCGAGCGGTTCGGCACCGACATCGCCTGCGTGATCACCGAGGCGGCAGCCGGCAACATGGGTGCGGTCCCCCCGGCACCCGGCTTCAACGAAGGACTGCGGTCAGTGACGGCAGCCCATGGCGCCTTGCTGATCATGGACGAGGTAATGACCGGCTTCCGGGTCTCACCGGCCGGCTGGTACGGGCTCGACCCGGTCGACGCGGACCTGTTCACATTCGGCAAAGTCATGAGCGGCGGGCTACCCGCGGCTGCGTTCGGCGGCCGGGCGTCGGTGATGGCGGCGCTCGCCCCGGCCGGGCCGGTCTATCAAGCCGGGACGCTCTCCGGGAACCCGGTAGCCGTTGCGGCCGGGCTCACGACGCTGCGCCACTGCACGCCCGAGGTGTATGAGCGCCTCGACGCTACGGCCGCCACCATCGGACGGCTGGCAGCGGAGGCGCTGTCCGGGGCGGGGGTGCCGCATCGCGTCCAATACGCGGGCAACTTGTTCTCGGTGTTCTTCGCCGACGCGCCGGTGACGAACTTCGCGCAGGCACAGGCGGCCCAGACGTACCGATACCGGGCGTTCTTCCACGCGATGCTCGATGCCGGCGTATACCTGCCGCCGAGCGCGTTCGAGGCGTGGTTCGTGACCGCCGCACACGACGAGGCGGCGATCGACCGGATCGCGGCGGCGCTGCCGGCGGCGGCCAAGGCCGCCGCGGAGGCAACCCCATGACCGATCTGCAGGTGGTGCACCTGGTGCGGCACGGCGAGGTGTACAACCCGCGTCGGGTGCTCTACGGGCGGTTGCCCGGCTTCGGGTTGTCGCAGCGCGGTATCGAACAGGCGGAGCTGGCCGCCCGGTTTCTTGCCGAACGCGACATCGCTTACATCGTCTCGTCCCCGCTCGAACGGGCCCAGCAGACCGCGCAGCCGCTTGCCCGCAAGCTCGGCCTGCCGGTCGCGATCGACGAGCGGCTCACGGAGGCCGACAACCACCTGGAGGGCAAGCAGGTCGCCGGCGGTCAGGGCCTGTTCACGGACCTGTCCAACTGGAAGTACTTCCGCAACCCGCTCCGGCCGTCCTGGGGCGAGCCGTACCTCGAGATCGCGCACCGGGTACTCGGCGCGACGAAGGACGCCCGCGACGCGGCGGAGGGGCACGAGGCGGTCTGCGTCAGCCATCAGCTGCCGATCTGGGTGACCCGCCGGTATGTGCAGGGCAAGCGCCTGTTCCACGACCCCCGTCGGCGCCAGTGCGGGCTCGGGTCGGTGACGTCGTTCACATTCGTCGGCGACGTCGTGGTCCGCGTCGAATACGTCGAGCCGGCGGGCTCCACCAGCGGGGTCGCCGGAGCGTGACCCGGCGTGGCCGGCTCTA
>JBPYES010000362.1:0-3063 GCA_051984825.1 Jatrophihabitantaceae bacterium | reverse complement strand
TCCGTTGCGGTGCGAGCTGGGGTTTCGTGGGCGGGTACCGGTCGGGATGATCGGTGAGTGGCACTGCGGCTGGTCTACCTGATGTTCTCGCGGCTGATGCAGTGGGCGGTGTTGCTGGCCCGGGACTCGGCAGCCAAGGACATCGAGCTTCTGGTGCTGCGGCATGAGGTGGCGGTGCTGCGGAGGCAGGTCGCTCGGCCGGGGGTGGACTGGGCCGATCGGGCGCTGCTGGCCGGTCTCACGCGGCTACTGCCCCGCCGGCTATGGGACGGGCTGTTCGTTCGGCCGGCCACGCTGCTGCGCTGGCATCGGGATCTGGTCCGCTCGCGTTGGACCTATCCGAGCCGACGCGGCCGGCCACCGATCGCTGCGGAGATGCGCAGCCTGGTGTTGCGACTGGCCAGCGAGAACTCGATCTGGGGCTACCGCAGAATTCATGGCGAGCTGTGCCGGCTGGGCTACCGGGTCGGTGCCAGCACCGTCTGGGCCATCCTCAAACCGGGCCGGGATTGATCCCGCCCCGAAGCGGTCGACGGTGACCTGGCGGCAGTTCCTACGGGCCCAGGCGCAGGGCGTCCTGGCGGTGGACTTCTTCAGCGTCGACACGGTGTTGCTGCGCCGCCTGTACGTGATGTTCGCGATCGAGGTGGGCAGCCGGCGGGTCCATGTGCTCGGCGTCACGGCGCATCCGGTGAGGGAGTGGGTAGCTCAGCAGGCCCGGAACCTGCTGATCGACGTCGGCGAGAGAGCCGGCCGGTTCCGGTTCCTGATCCGGGATCGCGATGCGAAGTTCACCGCCGCGTTTGACGCGGTCTTCGCCGCCGCTGGCGTCGAGGTCCTCAAGACGCCGGCGCGATTGTTTGGCGTGGTGACGTCGTAGGAGATCGCGGTGCCAGCGCAGGACGGTGTCGGGGGAGACGATCAGGTGCAGCTGCCGCAGCGTAGGCCTCGGTAGCCGGTACAGGAGGGCGGCAAGGAACGCCCGGTCGGGCGGGGTGAGGCGAGGCCTGTCGATCTGGCGCTGCAGGATGGCGAGCTGGTGGCGCAGCGCAAGAATCTCGACATTCTCGTCCACATCGCTCATTGGCAGCAGCCGGATGAAGGCGAACACGCTCGTAAGCGCCAGGTAGGGCAGTCGCAGCAGCATGATGGATCATCCTGGCGGACCCCGTGTCCTTGGCCTTCAGCTGTATCCGATAACCGGCAGTTCACAGCCCACGGACGGAATTTTCGGCACCTACACGACCCTGTTGCCTAATTCTGGGACGCGCCGGGGTGCGTGCGTGACGGTGACTGCGGGTCTGGGATGGTGTGCTGCGGTTGATGTCCGGCGTTGATCTGGCTACAGGATGAGGTTGCTCGATGTCGATGCGCCCGCGTGCGCTGCCGGAAGTTCCCGAGCAGACCATGGCGGTGGCCAGAGCGGCGTTTCCTCGGGGGTCGCTGGCGATGCGGGCACGCGACGAGTTGGGTGAGGTGTTCAGCGACGGCGCGTTCGTCGACGCGTTCGGGGTGCGGGGCAAACCAGGAATCTCGCCCGGGCAGTTGGCGATGGTCACCGTGTTGCAGTTCGCCGAGAACCTCACCGACCGGCAGGCCGCGGATGCGGTCCGCGGGCGCATTGACTGGAAATACCTGCTGGGGCTGGAGTTGACCGACGCCGGGTTCGACTTCACGGTGCTGTCGCAGTTCCGTAGCCGGCTGGTCGGCCATGACCTGCAGGGCATGGCGTTGGACATGCTGCTGGACCGCTTGGTCGAGATGGGGCTGATCAAGCCGCGTGGTCGGCAGCGCACGGATGCCACCCATGTGCTGGCCGCGGTGCGGGATCTCAACCGGCTGGAGATGGTCGGCGAGACGCTGCGCGCGGCGTTGGAGGCCCTGGCCGCGGCCGCGCCGGCCTGGCTTGCCGGACACGTCGATGCCGAGCAGGTCCGCCGTTACGCGGCCCGCGTCGACGAGTGGCGGCTACCGGGCAGCCAGACCAAACGCCGCCAGTTGGGGATCGGCGTCGATGGCTACCGGCTGCTGCAGGCGGTCACCGGCACGCAGGCGCCGGCCTGGCTGCGACAGATCCCGGCCGTGGACATCCTGCGCCAGATATGGATCCAGCAGTACACCCGCGACTCCCACCATGGGGAGGTGATCTGGCGGGACGCCGACACCCACGGGCTCCCGCCGGGCAGAACCATGCTGATCTCCCCGTACGACACCGACGCCCGGTACGGCGAGAAACGCGGGCATGGCTGGTCCGGCTACAAGGTGCACATCAGTGAGACCTGCGACAACACCTCTGATGACAGTGGTGACCAGCCGCCGAATTTGATCATCAACGTGACCACCACCCACGCAGCGGTCGCGGACTCGGCGATGACCCAACCGATCCACCGAATGCTCGCCGACCGGGACCTGCTACCCGCCGAACACGCCATGGACGCCGGCTACGCCTCCGCCGCGCACATCGTCGACTGCCACACCGACCACGACGTGAGGCTGGTCACCCCGGTACGTGCCGATCACTCCCACCAGGCCCGCGCCCACAACGGCCTCGCCCGCGAAGCGTTCACCATCGACTTCGACCGCCAGCAGGCGACCTGCCCGCAAGGTGCCGTCTCCACCACGTGGAACCCGGCCCGCGTCAAGGGCGAGGACGTGATCGTGGTGACGTTCCCGGCCAGCATCTGCATCCCGTGTCCGGTGCGTTCGCAGTGCACCCGCTCGGCCCAACGACGCCGCCAACTCACCCTTCGTCCCCGACACCTGCACGAGGCATTGCAAGCCGCTCGGGCCGAGCAGACCACCGACGACTGGAAGGCCCGCTACCGTATCCGGGCCGGTATCGAAGGCACCATAAGCCAAGCCGTCACGCTCACCGGGATCCGCCGCGCCCGCTACACCGGGATAGCCAAAGTCCATCTCGAACACGTCTTCGCCGCGACCGCGATCAATCTCATCCGGCTGGACGCCTGGTGGACGGGTACACCCGTTGCACGGACCAGGACCACCCACCTCGCTCGGCTTAACCTTGCCCTTGCTGCATAGCCGGAATTAGGCAACAGGGTC
>JBPYES010000361.1:0-2275 GCA_051984825.1 Jatrophihabitantaceae bacterium | reverse complement strand
TGAGACACAATGGTGCCGCGGCGCAGATCCATCGATATGCGCAGGCCTAGGCCGTAACCGCTGACGTCGAAATGCAGCCCACCGTCGGCGTGCGTAGTGATCGACGGCGTCTCGACCATGTGGATGCGCTGCAGTTCCCGCCGCGAGCTTCGGCTGAGCGGCCCGGCGTCCCGCGAATTTGGTGCCCGGAATGCCGAGCCCAGCCAGGTCACCCAGGTGGCCAGGTCGCGCACCGAACTCATCAGGCCGCCAGCCGCCGCGAAAGCGCCCGATGCCACGTGTGGGAACGGAACCCACTGACCATTGGGATCAAGCGAATATCCGCTGGCACGCACGATGTCCGCCGGCGCGGCGTTGTCGAAGCACGTCGAAGTGAGGCCGAGCGGCGCCAGAACCTCGGTCTCGACGAAGCGCTCGATGGGCTGGCCCACCGCCCGGGCAACCGCGAGACCGGCGAGCGTATACCCGAGGTTTGAATACTCATAGGCGGTTCCCGGCAGGTGGCTGTAACGCAGGCCGCGGCTGCCCTGGGCGAGCAGATCTTGTTCGGTTGCGTCGATGAACGGGTCGACCCATGAGTTGTCTTCGGTCAGGCCGCCGGACATGCTGAATAGCATCCTCACCGTGGGTGGCTGGCACGGGTCTTCCGCTGTCCCCGCAGCGGCGAACTCGGGAAGCCACTTGGTGATCGGGTCCTCCAGCGAGAACGCGCCGCGATCGCGTGCCAGGAGCGCTGCGCACGCAATGAAGCTCTTGGACATGGAGGCGATGGGGAACACCGTGTTCTCGTCCGGCACGAGTCCCTCGTCGTTCGCCACACCGAATCCGGCAGAGTGGAGCAGCCCTTCGGTGCCCGCCAGTCCGTATACCAGGCCGCGCGCCTGGCCCGCGGCTGTGTATTGGCCGAACAACGCGTCCAACTCGGTTTCGACTGGGACAGGGATGCTCTCATTCGACATGCAGTTCCGCTTCCTTCGGTGCGGCGGCCCGCTGACTCGTCAGTGGCCGCGCTCGACGGGTAGAACGGGGACGCGACAGCAGGCCGGCTGACTGTTTGCCCCCGGGGCGGTGCCTCCCGGCTACCAGCTTGACATTACGGATACAAGGAATCCCTGTCTCTAGTCGGTCCCACTAAAACCACCAGATGTGTCAGCGCCATCCACCGCATGGTGGCGGCGCGATGCCGGCGACCGCGCCGCACACGGCGAGGAAGGCTCGCCCTGAGAAGCGGCCTTGGAGCGAGGTCGCACAGGTAGGACCCGCTGTGTAATCTGGGAAAATGGAGGCGTTGCGGCTTGCGGCGATCCGGTTCTTCGCCGACTTGCCCGAAGACGAGCTTGCGGCCGTCGCGAGCATAGCGTCAGAGGTGGAAATCCCTCCCGGGCAATTGCTCGCTGCAGAGGGGCGCGTAGGGTATTCGCTGTACGCCATCGAGAGCGGTACTGCCGATGTCATCATCAATGGCGAGACGGTGGGAACGATCGGCGTTGGTGACGTTGTAGGCGAAATGGCCGTGCTTATCTCTCCGCCTGACTGGTCCGCGCCGCCGGAAGTGGCGATAGGCGGTGTGCGCACCGCCTCGGTCGTTGCGACCTCGCCGATGCGACTGATCACGCTGTTCAAGCGCGACGTTTGGGCGCTGGACCGGCGAGCGCCGGTCATGACTCAGCGCTTGCGAGCAGTGCTCGAGGAGCGTCGTGCGCAAGACGCTGAGCGCACGCTGGGCAATCAGCGCGCACAAAGCGAGCAGGGCGGTTCTCCGGGCTCAGATCCGCCCGCCGACAACGCCTAACGTTGCTTGGCGGAAGCGACGGCGAGGGCCTTTTCGCGCTCCACTACCACCTTGCCGGTGCGCAACATCAAGGCCAGCAGCCGCGGGTCGCTACCCAATTCCAAGGCCATGTGTCGCATATCAGCTTGCGGACATGCGTCGCGTCAGTCGTCGGATGACAGCAAGGGGAGCTCCGAGCTGCCATGCGTGATCTGAGTCCGTCGTCAGACGATGAGATCCGGGCACGCGTAACGTCATGGTTCGCAGCCTGGGATGACTCCCTGGGAAGGCCTTCGGAGGTGCATGGTGAGCGACACGAGCACGGGAAACGGCAAAGTGGTCATGAACAGGTCGATGTCACTCGACGGGTTCACCGCTGGTCCCGGCGACGCGATGAACTGGATCTTCGACTTCATGGGGCCGATCCAGGACGAGTTCCCGGAGATCATGGCGGCTACCGGCGCCATGCTCGCCGGCCGGCGGACCTACGACGTGGGTAAGCGT
>JBPYES010000360.1:0-3319 GCA_051984825.1 Jatrophihabitantaceae bacterium | reverse complement strand
ACAACACGGTCGTCTCGGGCAACCACGTGATCGCGAACGTCTCGGATGCCCCGGAGTCCATCGTGAACGCCGCCGGCATCGAGCCGCACTACCGGAACATTCTGTCCGAGCACTTCGGCATGGGCGTACCGGACGCGCCTACCCAGACCACGGCGTTCGCCGTCAACAGCACCGCGTACGTCGCCTGGAATCCGACGTTCGTCGACCACGGCGAGCCGGTCACGACCTACACCGTGACGGCTGCTCCGGGCGGACAGAGCGCAACGGTGTCCGCCGCCGACCTCGCCCGGCTGGGCTACGCGACGGTCGACGGTCTCACCGACGGCACGACGTACACGTTCACCGTCACGGCCGCTAACGACCGCGGTTCGAGCGCCCCGTCGCTGCCCACCGTGCCGGTCACGCCCACCACCGTCGCGACCACGCGCGTAGCGCTGACCTGGCCGGACGCGCCGGCCGGGCAGCCGGACAATGTCACGGCCGGCGGCCAGGTCATCCAGGCGAGTGCGTCCGGCAGCACGCTCGGCGTCCTGCTTACGGCAACCCACGGACCGGCCAGCGGCACCGGCGAGATCGACTACACCGACGGCACGTCGCAGCCATTGCCGCTGAGCGCACCGGACTGGTATTCCACGCCACCGTCGGGCAGCACGATCGCGTTCACGATGACCTACCGCAACCGCCCGACCAACGTCCAGCAGACGCATCAGGTCACGATGTACTACGCGGGCGTACAACTGGACCCCGGCAAGACCGTTTCCCAACTGGTGCTGCCCAACATCAGCAGCCCGACCTCGTCCGGCCCGGCGCTGCACATCTTCGCGATGACGGTAGGCAGCACGCCGGTCGACCTCGCTCCGGCATTCGACAACGTCGGCATCACCGACGACGGTGCCACGGACGCCGGCAACATCGACGGCTCTCGCTCGAGCTTGTCGGCGCAGGCGCTCGCAGCAGCCGGGGTCACGCCCGGCTCGACAGTCATGTCGCCGCTGCCCGTGCCGGGCCAGCCGACATCGGTCAGCGCACGTTCCGGCAATGGCGCGGTGAGCATCCACTTCACCCCGCCCGCCTCGACCGGCGTCACCCCGATCATCGGATACACGATCACCGCACCGGGCATCACGCCGGTACAAGTGACCGGGCACGACGAACTATGGGCGGGCAGCGGCGACGGCCTCTGCACGGCTATCGGCGGGCTGACGAACGGCGTCTCGTACACGTTCCAGATCACCGCCAACAACCTTGCCGGCGCCAGCCGTCCGGCATCCGTGACCGTCACCCCGGGCGGGTCATGATGCGCAAGGTCCCCGCAGCCGGGCTGGTCTAGACAAATCGCCCTTTGTCGCGGTAGGCAATGTCCAGACAAATCGTGTAGCTCGGATCCGTCCAGAGTCTTCGGAGGCGCAGATGCTGTCGAACCGTCACCGGATGCTGTCCGCCGTCGCATCGGTCGCGCTCTGCGCAGGCGTGGTCGCAGCTACCGGGCAGAGCAGGGCCGCGACCGCGCCTGACCCCCTGCCGCCCGTATATCCGGTGCCGCAGTCGATGGTGGCGCATGGCACCGGTATCGGGCTCGGCGCCAATGTCGCACTGGTCACCGACCCGGACACGGACCAGGCCGCGATCGACGCGACCACCCAGGTGATGCACGACCACGGCGTCGCGGTCGACACCAGCGGCAGCGTCCCGCCCGGGGAAACCAGGATCTACCTCGGCCAGGGCGGCGCCGCGGCGAGCGCGCTGCAACAGCTCGGCGTTCAAGATGCGTCCGGGCTGCGCGCCGAGGGATACGTGCTCGCCGACGGCACAATCGACGGTCACAACGCCGTGGTGCTCGACGGGCACGACGGCTCCGGCACGTTCTACGCGGTGCAGACGCTTCGGCAGCTGATCACCGGCCGCAGCGTCGCCGGCGTCGAGGTCCGCGACTGGGCGGACCAGGCACTGCGCGGCACGATCGAAGGCTTCTACGGCACCCCGTGGTCGGACGCGCAGCGGTTGCGCCAGATGGACTTCTACGGCGCGCACAAGATGAACATCTACGTCTACTCACCGAAGAACGACCCCTACCTGCGTGACCAGTGGCGCGACCCGTACCCCCCGGCCCAGCTGCAGGTGCTGCAGACGCTGGTTCAGCGTGCGACGGCGAACCACGTCGAGTTCACGTACGCGCTCTCACCGGGTCTGTCGGTCTGCTACAGCTCCGCTGCGGACGAGCAGGCGCTCGTCGCGAAGTTCCAGTCGCTGTGGGACATCGGTGTGCGCTCGTACTCCATCCCGCTCGACGACATCAGCTACACGAGCTGGAACTGCGCTGCCGACCAGGCGAAGTTCGGGACGGGCGGCGGTGCGGCCGGCGCCGCGCAGTCGTATCTCCTCAACGAGGTGCAGCGCGACTTCATCGCCACCCACCCGGGCGCGCAGCGGCTGCAGATGGTGCCGACCGAGTACTCCGACGTGGCGAACAGCGCGTACAAGACCGCGATCCGGAACGACCTCGACCCGGCAGTTGTCGTGGGCTGGACGGGTGTCGGCGTGATCGCGACCACGATCACCACGGCCCAGGCGGCGCAGGCGAAGGCCGTCTACGGCCACGACATCCTGCTGTGGGACAACTACCCGGTCAACGACTATGTCACCGACCGGCTGCTGCTCGGCCCGTACACCGGCCGTGCCTCGGACCTGGCCGGCAGCCTGTACGGCATCACCGCCAACCCGATGATCGAGCCGGAGGCGTCCAAGATCGCGTTGTTCAACGTCGGCGACTACACCTGGAACGGCGCGGCGTATGACCCGGATACCTCGTGGCAGGCGTCGCTGACCGAACTCGCCGGCAGCGACCCGCAGGCGCGCCGCGCATTGGCGGCCTTCGCCGATCTCGAGTACTACTCGCAGCTCAATCCGACCCAGGCGCCGGTGCTCGCGAGCAAGATCGCGGCGTTCTGGCCCGCCTGGGAGCACGGCGACACCAGTGCCGCCGGCACGCTCGACGGTTATCTACGGATCATCCAGACCGCCGGAACCATCCTGTCGCAGCGCATGAACGATCCCGAGTTCGTCGACGAGGCACAGCCGTGGTTGCAGTCGGCCAACGCCTGGGGGAGCGCCGGACGCACCGCTCTCACCATGCTGGCCGACGAGCGGGCCGGCAACGGCGCGGCTGCGCTCGCCGACCGTGCCCAGGTCGAGGCGCAGGTAACGCAGGCGAAGTCCTACACCTACGTCGGCCTCAACGGCACGGTGCACGTCACCGTCGGCGACGGCGTAATCGACAAGTTCATCGCCGACGCGCTCGCCGAGAACGACCGCTGGCTCG
>JBPYES010000359.1:0-14625 GCA_051984825.1 Jatrophihabitantaceae bacterium | reverse complement strand
CGCACCATGTGCGGCCCTGCGACGGACTGCTTCCAGATGCCCGTGTAGACCGTGTGTCCCTGCCAGGCGACGTCCTTGGGCAGGCCGACGTTGACCGACAACAGGGTCGCCATAGCGGTGCTCCTCTCCACTGCTCGGGGCGATCGGCAGCTCTTACTAGTCGTGGTGGAGTATCTCGTCAGGATCCAGACCGCGGTCGATTCCGTGCGGGATGACCGTCTGGCCGGGTGCGGGTGCGAGCTTCTTGCCGTCGAGGTAGACGTCGACCTTGTCCGGTTCGAACGAAACGAAGTCGGTGACGCGAGCGACTTCGGGCCACGCCTCTCGGTAGGACCAGGCTGCACCGCTGCGCTGTCCGATGTCGTAATAGCTGGCCATGCCCTTGTACGGGCAGAACGTCTGATCCTCCGTCAGAGACAGCACGCTCTCGTCGACGTCCGCGCGTGCCACGTACCAACGCGGGGCGAATCCCGATTCGTACAGCGCGAGCGGGCGAGTGGTGTCGGCGACGATTCGATCGCCGTCACGCACGACCAGGTGGCGTGAGCTCTGGCGGATGTCGACGCGGTGATAGGGGTCGGCGGCGTGTCCGACGATGCGTTCGTCCTCTTCGTAGAAGCCGTCCATCGCCCGCCAGGCGAATCCGACCCGGTCGCGCAGCTCGTCGGCGTGCTTGGGCAAGCCAACGTATTGCCAGGCGCCACGGGCCGCGGTTCGATCGCCGACGGTGATGCCGAACCAGGCGGTGTCCCCCAACTCACGATGCGTCGTGGTGCGGTGCTCATCGACGAGAACCCCGGGGCGCACATCATCACGCGGGAAGAACGCCATCGGATAGTGACCGCGCTCGTGCAGCAGCAGCACGTCCTCGCTGTCGGCGATCCACTCGCCGGCGAACCGGACACGCATACGGCGGCGCAGCGGCTCGGCGAACAGCAGACGCTCCGGTAGCGGTTCGGGGGTTAGGAAGCGGCCGACCGGGCCGTTCCCGAGAGGCCCTTGTTGCCAGGACAGTCCCATGATCGTGGTCCTTTCACTTGCGCTCTTGCAGTGACCAGGTGTTGCCGTCCGGGTCGGCGAAGTCCGCGAAGCTCGCGTAGTCACGACGCTCCGGATCGGGCCCGTCGCTCCACCCGCCGGCCCATGCCTCGACCGGCTCCTTGTGCCTGATCTCGCTGACTGCGACGCCACGGGCGATCAGCTCCGCACGGGCGGCGGCGATGTCACGCGTGACGAGGTACAAGTCGCGCAGCCGGGGTGAATCGCCTGCGACGAGTTGAACGGAGCAGGGCGAGCCGGGCGGGGTCAGCTGTACGACGCGGAAGTCGGGCGTGGGCTGGTAGTCGACGTCGAGGGTGAAGCCCGCCTGCTCGGTGTAGAAGGCCAGCGCCCGGTCGATGTCGGTGACCGGCAGCGGGATGACCTCCAGCGCCAGCGCCGCCGGCCGAGCGGGCCCGTCGAGCCGGCGGGCCAGGAAGTCGCGGATCAACGCAGCGACCTCGTCGCCGGCGCTCTCGAGAAGGAAGTGGCCGCCGTCCAGCAGATGAATCTCGGCCCCCTGGGCGTCCGCGGCGAACGCCTGCGCGCCTTCCGGGGCGAAGATCTCGTCGCCGCGACCCCATACGGCCAGCACTGGTACCCGGCTGGTGCGAAAGTATTCGTGAAGTGCCGGGTACAGCGGCAGGTTGGTCGCATAGTCGCGCAACAGGGCCAGCTGGATCTTGTCGTTGCCGGGACGGGACAGTAGCGCCTGGTCGTGCGCCCAGGTGTCCGGGCTGACCAGCGTCTCGTCCGGCACGCCGGTGAGGTACTGCCATCGGGTGGCCTCAGGCGTGAATGCGAAGCGGATCGCCTGTTCCGTCTCGGGCGTCTGCTCGCGCTGGTAGTCCCAGATGGTCTTCCAGAAGCTGTCGACGAAGCCGGCCTCGTAGCCGTTGCCGTTCTGCGTGATGATCGCCGTGACCGCGTTGGGGTTGCGCAGTGCGAGCCGCCAGCCGATTGGCGCGCCGTAGTCCTGCACATAGATGGCGTAGCGGTTGACGCCGAGTTGCTCCAGCAGGCCTGCGGTGAGGCCGGTCAGCGCGTCGAAGGTGTAGTCGAACTCCTCCGCCGGCGTGGCGTCGGACAGCCCGAACCCGAGGTGGTCCGGGGCGATGACCCGGTAGCTGTCGGCCAATTGCGGGATCAGGTTGCGGAACATGAACGAACTAGTCGGAAACCCGTGCAGCAGCACGATCACGGGAGCGTCGGCGGCGCCGGCCTCCCGGTAGAAGAGTCGGCGCCCGCTGACCGTGGCGTAACGGTGGTGAACCTGAGGCATCGTTTCTAACTCCTTCGAATGTTTTTGACAGTTAGGAACTCAAGCATGGCGTGGTGTAACCTGTCAAGAGACAAATGGAGGTTAGAGATGGAAGTGACGGACGAGACGTTCCTGCTTGACCTGCTCAACAGCACGCCGATCGTCGACGGCCTCCAGCAGGACACGCTCGACCGGTCATGGCTGCGCGCACACGGCCACAGCGGCTCCAGCGCCGAGTGGGAGGCCGCTCGTACCGCTCGCTCGGCCCTACAGGCAGTGACGCGCGGGCAGCAGCCGGCCAGATCGCTGTCTCGGCTGCTCGACCAGGTCAGCTATCGCCCATCGATCTCCGACGACGGCGTGCAGTGGCGCCTCGACACCCCGACCGGCCGGTCCGCCGCAGTGCGTGCCGTGCTCGCCTGGGACGAGCTGCGCCGCAGCCGTCCCGGGCGGCTACGGCCCTGCGAGAACCCAGAGTGCGCCCTGTTCTTGATCGATCGCAGCAAACCGAACAATGCCCGCTGGTGCTCGATGGCCGTCTGCGGAAACCGAATGAAGGCGCGGCGGCATTACGAGCGCAGCCGCCAGGCCGAGCAGTGAACCACGGCGTTCACCGCGCTCACCTTGCGTGCTGAGAACTTATCTGGACAGCCAGGGCAATCGCGCCGAGCACCTCAGCGCGCTCGCCCAGGGCACTCGTGCGGATGGTCACGGCCTCGGCGATGACGGGCTGGGTGTGACGATCAATGGCTTCGCGGATGCCTGCGGTGAACGGCGCGCCGGCGGCCGCGAGCTCGCCGCCGATGATGAGGGCACCGGGATTGAGGACATTGCACAGGTCAGCAAGCGTGCGCCCGATGGCGCGCCCGGCGTCGGTCACCACCCGCCGCGCACTGACGTCGCCTGTCGTGGCGAGGCGGATGACGTCGGCGATGGTGAGTGGCTCGCGGTGCATGGGTTGCAGGCTGGCAAGGACGTGGGGAACCGAGACGAGGGTCTCCAGGCAGCCGCGGTTTCCGCAGCGGCAGATAGCGCCGTCGGGTTGTATCTGGACATGTCCCAGCTCGCCGGCGGTCCCGGTATCACCGCGGTACAGACGGCCTTCGAAGACCAGCCCGGTCCCGATACCGGTCGACGCCTTGACGTAGATCAGGTTGCGCACGCCGTTGACGGGACCGTACGTGATCTCGCCGAGTGCGGCGAGGTTGGCGTCGTTGTCGAGCACCACGGGCAGCCGAATACGTTCCTGCAACTCCTCCGCCGGCGCGCGATTGATCCAGCCCGGGAGGATGTTGTTGCTGACGACCCGTCCGGTGCCGCGATCGACGGGCGACGGAAGGCCCATGACCACACCGGTGACATCGCTGACGCTTGTGCTGATTCTGTCAAGTAGTCGGCGGAATTCATAGGCTGCCGCGGCGAGTGCGTCGTCCGGGGAGTTGTCGACCTGAAGATCGCGGTGCTCCTCGGCGAGGACCTGCCCGCTGAGGTCGGCAACGGCCGCACGCAGGTGGCTGTGCCCGAAATCCAGCCCGACGACGACGCCGGGCGCGGCAGGCAGGCACAGGCTGCCGGCGGGGCGACCCGGCCCGGTCCGTCTCTCCGGTGGCGGCAGTTCCCGCATCAGTCCCGCGGCGAGCAGCTTCGTGACCGTCGCCGCGACCGTGGCTCGGGACAGCCCCGTCGCTCCGGCGAGGTCGGCACGCGTGGCGGTACCGCGGTCGCGCAGCGCGCCCAGCAGGCGCTCTTGGTTGTATTGCCGGGGCGACATCGTGAGCTGGCTGCGCCCGGCAGTCGCCGCCGGAGGATCTTGCGTCATGGCGCCTTCCGAATAATCCAGGCAAATCCGAAAACATCGCTCACAGGCTGCACATTAAGCGTATTGACTGTACTAACAATGCGCCCTAGGTTTCGAGCCAGTCACCCATGGTCAGTGAGTCCGGTTCCCCCTGGATACGGAGGGACGCTGGCCGAGTGACGCGGCTGTGCTCGCTCACTGATCGTCGACTCACATGGGAAGAAGGTCGCCATGAGCAGTTTCGTGCTGCCCAAAATCCAACGCCGACGACGCGCCGCGCTGCGGCGTGGCCTGTTCGCCGTAGGCGCGCTCTTAGCCCTGGTCGCTGCAGGGCTCGCCGGGCCGTCCGGAATCGGGCAGGCGCAGCCGACGTACGGCGCTTGGGGATCGGGAACGCTCACGCCGGCCGACCTCGCGAGTCTCGTCTCGCAGATGACGCCGGCCGAAGAGGTCTCGATGCTGCACGGATACGGCGACCCGCCGTCGGCCACATCGCCGGTGCCTAGCCTCAACGGCGAGGCGGGCGGCATCGCCGGCGTGCCGCGCCTGGGCATTCCGCCGCTGCGGTTCACCGACGGGCCGGCCGGCATTCGGCTCAGCCACGTCGAGACGGCAATGCCGGCACCGGTCGGGCTGGCGGCAACGTGGGATCCGTCCACCGCCGGCGATTACGGCAGCACGGTCGGCGATGCCGGCCGGGCGACCGGCGAAGATGTGTGGCTCGCCCCGATGATCAACGAGGTCAACTTCGTCACCGGTGGGCGCAACTTCGAGACCCTCGGCGAGGACCCTTATCTGGCTAGCCAGTTGGTCACCTCCGAGGTGCAGGGTGTCCAGGGTCACGGCATGATCGCCGAGATCAAGCACTACGCCGAGAACGACTTCGAGAACGGCCGCACGTCGACCAACGTCGCGATCGACGACCAGACACTGCACGAGACCGAGCTGCAGGCCTTCCAGGCCGCGATCGACGCCGGGGCCGGTGCCGTGATGTGCTCCTACAACCGCATCAACACGGTCTACTCCTGTGGCAACGACGCCACGCTGAACGGCGTGCTGCGTGGCCAGCTCGGCTTCAAGGGCTTCGTCACGTCCGACTGGGGTGCGGTGCACCGGGTCTCGGACCAGCTGCACGGCGACAACATCGAGCAGCCGGGCAACGCGAACGGCAACAGCACCTTCGGCCAGCAACTGCTGAACGCGCTCGCCAGCGGTACGGCCGCCGTCCCCCCCACCGCCGACTTCCCGGCCGAGCCCGCGCACACCGCGGCGGAGTGGCAGGCGACCGTCGACACATCCGTCCTCGCCATCCTCACGGAGGAGAACAACGCCGGGCTGCTCGAGGGCACCCAGTACGGCACGCACTTCGACCCCAACACGCACGCCCCGTACGTTCCGCCGCGCCCGGACCTCGACAGCCTGCGGCCGATTGCCGCGGCTATCGCCCAGGCCATCGCCCAGCAGAGCGCGACGTTGCTCAAGAACAACGGTGCGCTGCCGCTCAGCCACGGTGACCTGTCCGGTAACGGCGCCGGCAACGGCGTCGTGGTCATGGGACCGACCGCGATCGCGCCGTATGTCGGCGGCGGAGGCAGCGCGCACGTCACCCCGTACGACCCGGTGCAGGGTCCGTTCGATGCGCTCGCCGGCATGGCCGGCGCCAAGGCCAACCTGCGCTACGTTCCGGGCTACGACCTGGACGGGCAGGTCGTGCCGTCCGCACCGATGTCGGCTCCGGACCCCGCAGCCGGCTACCCGAACTGGACGCTGACCCCGGCGGACGCCGCGTTCGCCAACCAGCCCGGACTGCTGCGCCAGCAGATCACCACTGATCCGGTGCCCAGCGGGTCGCAGCCCGTGCTGTACACCGGCTCGGACGCCGCGCCCGATCGGGTCGATGCGCCCGTCGACTACAGCGGCGCGAGCACCCTGCCGGCGAACACGGCGTGGCGCTGGTCAGGGCTGTTCACCGCCCCGGCCAACCCAGGCGGCACCGGCTGGCAGCTGAAGGTCTTCGTCGCCCACCAGGCCAGCTCGCAGCTGTTCGTCGACGGGCTGACCAACGCGTCGCGGCGCGTCAACATCAATGCGTACCCGGCCGCGCCCACCTCGTCGTACGCCGGCCTCACCGAGACGTCCCGCTCGCACGATCCCGCGAACGAGACGCTGCAGCAGGGCACCTACTCCGTGACGCTCACGCCCGGCCAGCAGATCCACCTGGACCTGCGGGTCATCGCCGGCGCCAGCCCGGCAGATATCCAGCTGCGCTGGGTACCTCCCGACAACCAGACCCAGCAGATCAACGCGGCGGTCGCCGCCGCCCGGCCGGCCCACAAGGTGGTCATCTTCGCCTACGACGAGGGCACCGAGGGCAGCGACCGCGGCGGCAGCAACCAGGGCGTCGGGCTGCAACTGCCCGGCTACCAGGACGCACTCATCCAGGCCGTTGCCGCAGCCAACCCGAACACGATCGTGGTCCTCAACACCGGCGACCCGGTGCTGATGCCATGGGTGTCGAGCGTGAACGCGCTCCTCGAGATGTGGTACCCCGGCCAGATGGGCGGACCGGCCACCGCCAACGTCCTGCTCGGCGCGGTCGACCCGGGCGGCAAACTGCCGGTCACGTTCCCGGCGGACGCCACGCACTTCCCGACGTACGATCCGAACTGCACCGACACGTCGACCACCGGCAACTGCCCGATCTACCCGGGTGCGGTCGGCCCGAGCCCGTTCCTGCCCGGCGCAACGACCAGCTTCCGGTTCCTCACCGGGATGCAGGTCAACGGAATCTACGAGGGTTACCGGTGGTACGACGATCATGACGTGACGCCGCTGTTCCCCTTCGGCTACGGGCTGTCCTACACGAAGTTCGACTACTCGAAGCTTTCCGTCACGGCCGCGGCCGACGGCGGCATCGACGTCAGCTTCCGCATCCGCAATGTCGGCAACGACACCGGGTCGGACACCCCGCAGGTGTATGTGGGCCCGTCGCCCGACCTGCCGGCGAGCATCGCGCAGGCGGTACGCAAGCTCGTGCAGTTCCAGCGCGTGACGCTGGGCTCCGGGCAGGCGGCCGACCTGACGTTGCACGTCACGCCGCATTCGCTCGCGTCCTGGTCCACCAGTGCGCAGCAGTGGGTGGTCGGCACGGGAGCACGCGCGGTGTACGTCGGGCCGTCGTCGCGGGAGTTCCCGCTGCAAGGCACCGTCAATGTAGCCGGCTGATCCACAAATCAAGCACGGGACCGCGCCATCTGGCGCGGTCCCGCTGCTGTCCGGGTTACCCCGCGATCAGCAACCAGAACACGTCCACATCGAAGTCGCGGGTCGACGGTTTAGGTTCGCCGTAGATCTCCCAGCGAGCGCCCACCAGCCGGTAGCCGTTCGCCTCGCTCCACGTGCGTACCGCTTGGTGAGTGTCGCCGATCTCGGCGATCGGACCGGTGTGGGTCGCGGTGGCGACGAGGCCGCCCGGAAGCGATGACGCGACAACACGACCGACGGGATCGAAACCTCCGCTTACCTGAACGCCTACTTCGACATTGGGGACGTCGTCCTTATAGAGCATGATGTTGTGCCCCCGCTTGTAGAGCCCTACGGGCGCAGCGCCGCGAAGAAAGCCCCACACCTCGTCCAGCATCGGCCGCCATATCTTCGGGAACTCCGCCCACGTTGTCGCCGCCGCTACCACCGCCGTCGGCGTCGGTTCGACGGTCTTGACCGTTACCTCGACAGGCATGGCGCGGACCATACGCTGTCATCGGGACCGGGCTGCGCCAGCCGTAGGACCCTCGCCGCACACAAGCAGCGGGATCGCGCCGCCCGGCGCGATCCCGCTGCTGTGTCCCCTCTCCCGTTTACTGGACCGTGAAGGACTTCGTCATGGTGGCCTTCGAGCTGTCGCCGACGTACACGTCGATCTGCCCGGGCTCGACGATGAACTTCCCGACGTTGTCGTAGAAGCCGACGTCATTGCGGTTCAGCGTGAACGTCACGGTCTTCGTCTGGCCGGGCGTCAGCGTCACGCGTTGGAAGCCGCGCAGCCGGCGCACCGGTTGCTCGATGCTCGCCGTGGGATCGTGGATGTAGAGCTGCACCACCTCGTCACCCGTGCGAGAGCCCGTATTCGTGACATCCGCCTTCGCGGTGATGCTGCCGTTCGGCGACATCGTCGCGGAGCTGAGCTGCAGGTTCGACACGTTGAACGTCGTGTAGCTCAGCCCGTATCCGAACGAGTAGAACGGATCGCACGACGTGAGGTCGCGGTAGCGCGAGTCCCACTTGACCGTGACGTCACAGGGCCGTCCGCTCGGTTCGTGGTTGTAGAAGATCGGCACCTGGCCCACGTTCACGGGGAACGACACCGGCAGCTTGCCGCCGGGGTTGACCTTGCCGAACAGCACGTCGGCCGTCGCGTTGCCGGCCTGCACGCCCGGGAACCACGCTTCGAGGATGGCCGGCGACTTGGCCGCGACGTTGGTCAGGGTCAGCGGGCGGCCGTTGAACAGCACGACCGTGAACGGCTTGCCCGTGGCCGCGATCTCGTTGATCAGCTCCTGCTGGTTGCCCGGCAGATCGAGGTTGCTGCGCGACGTGGCCTCGCCGCTCATCTCCCGGGTCTCGCCGAGCGCGAGTACCACCTGGTCGGCCGACTTAGCCGCTGCGACCGCGTCGGGGAAGGTCGTGTTCGGGCAGTCATTCGCGGGGTTGTAGTCCGGTGGCTCGGTGTTCGGCAGGTCGCAGGCCTTCGTGAACGTGGTGTTCGGGTCCTGCGCCTTGATGCCGGTGTACAGGCTCACCGCGTCCTGATCGCGACCCGTCCCCCACCACGGACCGAGCATGTCGTGCTGGTCGTCACCGAGGGGGCCGATCACCGCGACAGACTTGTTCGGGTTCAGGGGCAGCGTGGAGTTGTCGTTCTTCAGCAACACCATCGACTTGCCGGCGGCCTGGCGCTCGGCAGCAACGGCGTCGGGCTGCAGCTGTGCCGCATCTGCCTTCGACGGGTCGACGTAGGGGTGCTCGAACAGTCCGGCGCGGAACTTGACCCGCAGGATGCGCCGCACCGCGTCGTTGATCTGCGGCATCGTGATCTTGTGCTGCGCTAGCAGCTGCTTGCCGAAGTCGACGTAGTTGGTGCTGACCATCTCCATGTCGGTGCCGCCGTTGATCGCCGCTGACGCAGCATCCGGACCGTCCGCCGCGATGCCGTGTCCGCAAGGCCCGTTGTCCGGGTTCACCGGCGGGCAGGTGCGCAACTCGGCGACCGCCGTGTAGTCGCTCTCGATGAATCCGTCGAATCCCCAAGCCTGCTTGAGGATGTTCGTCTCGGTCTCTTGGTTCGCGCATCCGGGAACGCCGTTGATCGCGTTGAACGAGCACATCGCGGTCGCAGCGCCGGCGTCGATCGCAGCCTTGTACGGCGGCAGGTACATGTTGAACAGCCGCTGCGTCGACATGTCGGTGGTGTTGTACTCACGGCCACCTTCGGGCGCGCCGTACGCGGCGAAGTGCTTGACGCTCGCGACGACCTTGTCCGGCGCGCTGTAGTCGCTGCCCTGGTCACCGTGCACCCGAGCCACGGCCATTTCCGAGCCGAGGAACGGGTCCTCGCCGGAACCCTCGGCGATGCGACCCCAGCGCGGTTCGTGCGAGAGGTCCACCATCGGGCTGTACACCTGCTTGATGCCGGTCGCAGCCGTCTCGCGGGCGCCGATTGTGGCATCCGCCTGCGCCACGCTCGGGTCGAAGCTGCTCGCCTCACCGAGCGGGATCGGGAACACGGTGCGGAAACCGTGGATCGTGTCGAACGCAAACAAGATCGGGATGTGCAGCCGGGAATGCTCAACCGCCTCGTGCTGGAGTGCGTTGATCGTCGCCGGGTCTGTCTGGCTGAACACGCCGCCGATGCCTTTCTGCGCCTCGGCGGGCGTTGCCTGCCAGTCGGCGAGTAGCTGCATCTGCTCCAGCTTCTCATCCGTGGTCATCTTCGCCAGCAGGGCGTTCACCCGCGCGTCGACGGACGGCTGGCCGAAGGCGCTGGTCGCGACGACCCCGCCCCCCGCCAACAGGCCGGCGCCGAGGACGAACACGGCTGCGACAACGACCCTCCTCCGCCGTAGGAACCCGAGATGTCTCATGACGAAACCTCCTTGGGATAACGTCGGCACAGGGTGCTGCTAGTTGAGCCCCATGTCCTCAACGCCGAGATAGGTTTGAGCGGCCCAGGACACCGGATCGCTCGCGAAATGCCGTTGCAGTGCGCGGTCGGTGAGCGCGTTGTCGAGCGCCGCCATGATCATTGATTGGTCAAGAACGAGCTGGCGGTGGCCTACCGCGCCCGTGGTCGGGTTGACCGCGTCGTAGAAGCCGGTGCTGCCGTATGCGCCGGGGAAGCGGGCCCGCAACGCGAGGATGTTCGCGAAGGCCTGCTGCGGCGCGACGTCGAGCGCGAGGAATGCCGCGTGTGGCGTCACCACGTCTTCGGTTGCGCAGCCGTGGCATTGCGACACGCCGAGGTTCGGGTGTGACGCGTTCGCGCCGCCGCCGTAGTAGGGGAACGTCAGGCCCTCAACACCGAAGCCGCCATACCCCCCGGTATCGTCAGCCGTGCTGGACGGCGACATGCCCCAGACCGGGTAGTGCAGTTGTTCGGTCGCGTACTTGATCTGCACCTGCACGGTCCGCGAGTCGGCCACTCCAAAGCTGTGCGGTCCCCACGAGGTCTCCGGCACCACCTCATTGGCCATGAGGCCCTCGAACATGCCGCCCGCCCAGGTCGGCACGAACGTCAGGTTCGAGCCGGGGTACGTGTAGTGGCCCTCCCAGACCGGGAACGCCTGACCCGACTGCGGATCGTTGTACGTCTGCCACGAGCCGCCCATCGGCCACTGGCCCTGCCAGGAGAAGTCCGGGTCGGTCGCGGCACAGTCCGCGAACGGCGCCTGCGGCGGCAGCTCGCGCCAACTGCGCCACCACACGTTGCCCGGCATCTGGTGCAGGCCCATGCCGACGTACGCGGAGATCCGCGGATCGCTGTAGAAGGCGCCGTTGTGGTAGTAGTGCGACGCGTTATTGCCCTGATCGGGCGGCAGTCCGGCGTAATAGCCGCCGTACATCTGGCCGGTCGGCTGGTTGCCGGGGATCGCGGGATTGGTGTTGCAGTGCGTCTCGGCGCGGTTGTCGTAGAAGAGCCCGAAATCCATCGGGGCCATCAGCCCGTTGATCAGCCCGCGCAGTTCGGGCAGTGCCTGGCGGGCGATGATCAGCCCGGAGGCATACCATCCGTTGTCCACATTGGACACGAAGTAGCAGTTGTCGAACGTCGGTGTCGGTTCGGTGGCGCAATCGATGTCGCCGGGGTTGCGGATCACATGGCCGTTCGTGGTGTCGTACCACTGGAACAGGAACCCGTGGTCGCGCCGTAGCGTGGCGACTTCGCCCAGCGTCGCCTGGATCCGGGCCCTGGCCTCCGGCCGGGCGATCAGGCCGAGGTCGTACGCCGAGACGACGGCCCACAGGTACACGCCGATGTTGGACGCCGACGTGTACTTGCCGTATGCCGTCGGGCCCCCGCCGCCGAACGTGAGGTTGTCCATCGGCAGATGGGTACCCGGGTCGACGTCCACGCTGTAGAAGCGCCACGTGTCGCGCGCTATGTCGCGCAACACGTGGCGCTGCGCGGCGCTCAGACCGTGGAACTCAGCAACCGAGGGCTGGGGGGAGGCCCCGGCGGCCACTGGGGACACGATCAGCGCCGCGGCCACGATGGCGAGAACTCGCCTCACTCGCAGCCATCTGGGTGATCTTGAACTGCCTGTCATCACTGACCACCTCCTGGGGGAGAGCCGGCCACTTACTCCATTCACAGACTTGTAGTGCGATTCGCACGATGTCAACACTGAAAGACTGATTGGCAGGCAGTTGCCCGATGGCCCCTGTCTGGTCAGTGCTACGTAGCGACTGCGGCTTCAGTCGTGTATAGGTGAAAGGTCAGCCTCGAACTCGATCGCCAGCAGGCGTGATCTTGCGAGCCGCGTCCTTCAACGACCGCCAGGCGGCGCCGGACGGGTCGTCCCGGCGTCCGTCAGGTGGCCGGCGGAGCAGCGGGCGCCGACGTTCCGAGCGCCGGAGACGGTGGCAGGTCGTCGAGGAAGTCCGCCGACGGGACAAAGAACAACGTCCCCGTGACGGCGGTGGAGAAGTCGAGGATTCGGTCGTAGTTGCCGGGTGGCCGGCCGATGAACATGTTGGTCAGCATCAGCTCGGTCACGCTGGGGGTTGCCGCGTATCCGATGTAGTAGGTGCCGAACTCTTCGCTGCCGGGCCGGCCGAACGGCATGTTGGCGCGCAGAATCTGCCGCTCGGTGCCGTCCGGCTCGACAACGGTGTTGAGCGCAACATGGGAATTGATCGGCTTGATCTCGTCGGGCAACTCGATATCCGATAGTTTCGTGCGGCCGATCACCCGCTCCTGTTCTTCCACCGGCAGTGCGTTCCAGGCACGCACGTCGTGCAGGTACTTCTGCACGATGACGTAGCTGCCGCCCGCGAAGTCCGGGTCGGCGTCACCGACGATTGCGGCGGCCTCCGCGTCCGGGCCGGTCGGGTTCTCCGTCCCGTCGACGAAGCCGACCAGGTCGCGTTCGTCAAAGTAGCGAAACCCGTGGACTTCATCGCGAGGCGTGACGGCACCGGCCAGTCGAGTCATGACCTGCGCGATGAACTCGAAGCACATGTCCATGCGACTGGCCCGGACGTGGAACAGCAGGTCGCCCGGCGTCGACACCGCCTGATGCTTCGCCCCCGACAGTGCCCGGAACGGGTGCAGCTCAGCGGGACGCGGCCCGCTGAACAGGCGGCTCCAGGCATCCGATCCCACTCCGGCCACGGCCGCCAGACCCGCATCCGGGATACGGAACCCGACCGATCTTTGCAGCGCGGCGACATCGCCCAGCAGGTCCCGGACGGCCGCCTCACCGCCCGGATTCACCGTCACCACAAGGAAGATCGCCGCTGCACTCAGCGGTGTGAGCACGGGCTGCGGCATCGCGCGGTCCATTGGAACTCCTCCCCCGGGCCCGCGCTGCTACAACGCGGCCGCGAGTTGCACCAGCAGCGCAGCTTGATCGGAGCTCAGCCGCTTCGCCTGCGCGTCGACCTGATTCTCGAATGCCGTCAGCTTGCCGGCCTTGGCGCTCGCATTGGGCGCGGCGGCGATCGCCTCCGCCTTCGCACACAGCCCGTTGGCCCCGTCTGTACTGCCCAGGTACTCATGGGCCAGGCTGCAGACAGCGTCGACGGTGGTGCCGGCGGCGATGCGCGTGGGAACGATCCGCCACAGCTGCCCCTTGTTCGCCGGTTCGATCCAGTCCCCGTTCGAGGCAGCGGCGGGTGCCTGTTGCCGGACGACCGCGTCCGCTCCGGTTCCGGATGCGGCAAGAACGTTGCCGCTAGCCTTGTTGGCGATCACGTAGAAATCGCCGTCTCCATTCGTCACCAGTGGCGGAGCCGTACAGTTCGCTGGAATGTCGCCGCAGTTTCCTGCCGGCAATACGTCCCATTCTTGGTCGGCGTTCGTGCCGCTCGCTGCGAACACGTCAGCGCTTCGCGGCGCTTGTACAACGGGGCTGCCGTCCGCCGCGGAACCATTAGTGTCCAAGACGTTGACGCCATTGCTTTGATCCGTGCTTGCGATCTGGAAGTAACCGTCGCCCCGGTGATCCATCGGCGTTGGGTACGTCGTCGCGTTCTGTTCGGGATCCGCCCCTTGGGCAAAGAATTGCCACCGCTGCTGTGGCGCCGTAATCCCGCTGTCAGAACCGGTGTCCAGTGCCGCCGTCGTACCTGCAGCTTCAAGGATGCGGCCGTTCGCTGCATTTACCAGCTTGTATGAGAGCGTCGAGTCCAACTTGCCGCCCATTGCGGCCATAACAGGCAATGATGCGTTGTCCTGAGAGCTTCCGGCCACGGTCGAGGCGTCGAACAGGCCGATGCCTGGTGTGGTCCAGAATCCGCGGGCCCCAAAGGTTCCCCCCGGAATGGGTGTCGCCTCCCCGGCCCACCATTCCATACCGAGGGCGAGGTGGTTCGGAATATTCTCCTCCACCTTGTTCAGATCGATCATGCCTTGACGCGAGAGCGCCCGAGAGGGTCCAGGAGGATTCACGCCGTAATACGGGTCCTGGGGGCCGCCACTGGTCGCGTAGGAGACACCGTCCTCCATCGTGAAGATCGGCAATCCCAGCCCATTGGCTTCGGTCGCGAAATCAGCCTCCGCAACATGCTGCACCGTGGACCCACAGTTAGTGGTATTGCACGGATGCCAGGTCTGCTGCGCCTGGGTCAGCGGACCGTGCCAGCCCGGGTAATAGCTCTCACACGCGACGTCCAGCGGAATGCCGTTCGTTTGTGTCGCCCCGGCGAAGAACGTCTGAAGATCGGGGTTGCCGTCGACGTGGATGCAGGTGAGCGGTGGCGGCAGCGGCGGCCCGAGCAATGCCGGGTCTGACGTGTCTGACGCGGCGTC
>JBPYES010000358.1:0-17126 GCA_051984825.1 Jatrophihabitantaceae bacterium | reverse complement strand
TAACGGCGAGGATCACGTCTTTCGGGGTGACCCCATCGGGCAGTTCGCCGTTGACCGTGACCGCCATTGTCTTGGGCCGATCCAGGGGCAAGGTCTGGGTGGCCAGCACGTGCTCGACCTGGGACGTGCCGATGCCGAAGGCAAGCGCACCGAATGCGCCGTGCGTGGAGGTGTGCGAGTCGCCGCAGACGATCGTCATGCCCGGCTGCGTGATGCCCAGCTGCGGACCGATCACGTGCACGATGCCCTGCTCAAGGTTGCCCATGGGGTAGAGCCGCACCCCGAAGTCGGCGCAGTTCTTGCGCAACGTCTCGACCTGGGTTCTCGAGACCGGGTCGGCGATGGGCAGCTCGATTCGCTCGGTGGGGACGTTGTGGTCCTCGGTGGCGAGCGTGAGATCGGGCCGGCGCACTCTACGCTCGGCGAGGCGCAGCCCCTCGAACGCTTGCGGACTGGTCACCTCGTGCACGAGGTGCATGTCGATGTACAACAGATCGGGAACGCCCTCGGCGCTACGCACGACGTGGCTGTCCCAGAGCTTCTCGGCGAGCGTCTTGCCCATCGTCTTGCCATCCCGGAATGTGAGACCATAATATCGCGTCGTGAGACAGCATAGCGGCATCGGCGTGATTGACAAGGCGGCGGCGATCCTGGACGCGACGGCCCGTTCGCCTGTGACGCTCGGCGAACTCGTGGACGCGACCGGCCTGCCGCGGGCGACCGCGCACCGGCTCGCGGTCGCACTCGAGGTCCATCGCCTGCTCTCGCGCGACGGGGATGGGCGCTTCGTGCTGGGACCGCGGCTGGGCGAGCTGGCCGCTGTGCTGCCGGATCCCGTTGTCGCCGCTGCCGGTCCGGTGCTCGCCTGGGTGCGCGACGAGTCGGGTGAGAGCGCACAGCTTTACCGGCGCGACGGCGATGTGCGCGTCTGCATCGCGGCCGCCGAGCGGACATCCGGCCTGCGCACGACGGTCCCGCTGGGCGCCCGGCTGCCGCTCACTGCCGGATCGGGCGCACAGGTGCTCTGCGCGTGGCTCGACGCGGCGACGCTCGCCGAAATGCAGCCTCGCGCCGCGTTCAGCGAACGGGTACTCGCCGAGGTACGGCGGCGCGGCTGGGCGCAGTCGGTCGCGCAGCGCGAGGCCGGGGTCGCATCGGTGTCAGCGCCAGTGCGCGCGCCCGTGACCGGCGATGTCATCGCGGCGATCTCGATCTCCGGGCCGATCGAGCGCCTCGGCAGAGCACCGGGCCAGCGCTATGCGCCGATCCTTGTGGCGGGCGCCCGCCGGCTGACGGCAGCATTGGCGCGCTGAGCGATTCGGCTGCTGGTGATCCCTGTCATCGTGTCCTGCAGGGCAACGCCTCGCCCGAGCCGAGCCATCGGCGCCGTTACGCTCGCGTAGTGAGTAGCACCTGCCCGAAGAGTCCGCCACCCGCGCCGATTGCGCGCAGCAGCACTGACGGGCGCGTCACCACGGCAGGTTGATCGAAGAGGTGCAGCGCATCCAGCTGACAGCACGCGTCGCGCTCAGGGCACGGGTGCTCATCACGGCATTCTTCGTGTTCGACGGGCTGGTATTCGCGAATTGGGTCGTTCGCGTGCCGGACATCAAGGCGCAGGTCGGCGCATCCGCCGCCAGCCTTGGGCTGGCCTTGCTCGGAGTGTCCGCCGGAGCTGTGCTCACAATGACCGTGACCGGCCAGCTGTGCCGCAGGTTCGGCGCCGAGCGAATCTCGGTAGCGATGTGCCTGATCCTGTCCCTTGCGGTGATGCTTCCTGCCTTGGCCCGGTCCGTGCCGGCCCTCGCTGCGGCGTTGTTCGTCTTCGGCATCGGGTACGGAGGCCTGAACGTGGCGATGAACAGCGTCGCCGTAGATGTCGTCGCTGCGGTCGGACGGCCGATCATGCCCGGCTTCCACGCCGCATACAGCCTCGGCGGGCTGCTCGGCGCAGTGGCAGGCGGGGCGATCGCCTCCGCGTTGAGCCCTGAGTGGCATCTGCTGCTGGTCGGTGTCCTGGGCCTGGTGGTGACCGCATGGCTGGGGCCCGAGTTGTTACGCGCACGCGGGGAGGTCCGTCACCCCGACGTCGTGGTCGCCGTGCCGCCCGGCCGTTGGATGCAGCCGGCCGTTCTCCTCTTCGGGGTGATCGCGCTGTGCACCGCGTACGGAGAGGGCGCCCTGGCGGACTGGGGTGCGTTGCACCTACGCGATGACCTGCACACGAGTGCCGGCATAGCGGCCATCGGTTACGCCAGCTTCTCTGTCGCGATGTTCGCGGGACGGCTGTCCGGTACCTGGACGACCACCCGCCTCGGACAGACCCCGCTGCTCGTGATCGGCGGCCTGACCGCGGCCAGCGGCATGCTGCTTGCAGCGCTCGCGCCCGCCTTGCCGCTCACTGTCGCCGGCTTCGTCCTTGTGGGCCTGGGACTTGCGAACGTTTTTCCGACCGCGCTCGGTGAGGCCGGCGCGTTGGGCGGAGCACAGGGCGTGGCCGTGGCGTCCACGATCGGCTACTGCGGATTCCTCGCCGGCCCACCGCTCATCGGCTTCCTCGCGGACAGCACGAGCCTGCCGATCGCGCTCACGAGCATTGCCGTGCTGGCCGGCGGCGCCGCGGCGATGGCGCTGCTCGCGGCCCGCGCATCAGGCGGTCGATCAGACCCGTAAGCCGAGTACTCGCCGTTACTCATTGATGTCCTCAACCGAGTGCGGTAGGACGAACTGTCCCACCGCGACTTCGAGCTGGGCGCCAGCCCGGACCGGGAGGCAATGATGCACCGGTTGTCGATTCTCGTCGCTGTCGCCGCCGTGTCGGCCGCCTGCCTGGTGACGAGCAGTCCGCCGGCCAGCTCGGCCACGCAGGCGGTTCACATCGCCGGCTTGTCCCACCCGGCCAGCCTGACCGTCGACAGCGACGGAATCACGCACATCGCTGCGTCGTCGCTACAGGACGCATTCTTCCTGAACGGATGGGTGCACGCGCGCGACCGGTTGTTCCAGATGGACGTGAACCGTCGCGAACCCAGCGGCACGCTCGCCGAGTTGCTTGGCAAGGCCGCGCTGTCGTCGGACGTGCAGGCCCGCACGATCGGCTTGCGCCGGGCCGCTGAGCGGACCTGGGCGGCGGCACCGGCGGACCTGAAGTCAGCGCTCCAGGCGTACGCGGACGGCGTGAACGCCTATACGGCGACCCATCCGTTGCCTCCCGAGTATGCGGCCCTGGGCCTGAACGCGGTGGCACCGTGGACCCCGGTGGATTCGCTCACCGTCGGCAAGGCGATCTCGTTCGAGCTGTCCTTCGACCTGGACATTGACCCGACGCTCCAACTCAACGCGTACACCAGCGCCCTCGGCCCCGTGAAGGGCCTCGCGCTCTTCAACCAGGACGTGATGCGCTCACAGCCGTTCAGCAGTGCCTCCACCGTTCCGGACGCGACGAACGGTGGGCCGGCGAGCCACCTGCGCCTCTCCGCCGCGGATGTGGCCCGGCTGGGCGAATCAGCGCGGCTCGGCAAAGCGTACGCGGCCAAGATCGCGGGGAACCCCCTGTTCACCCAATCCGAACGGGCGAACGGCATCCAGGGGTCGAACGAGTGGGCGGTGGCCGGCCGGAACACAGTGGACGGGCACCCGATCGTTGCCAATGACCCACACCTGTCCCTGGGCGAACCGTCGACGTTCTACCCGATCGGGCTGCGCGCTCCCGGCATGGACGTCGATGGCGAGGGGTTCGCCGGCGCGCCGGGCGTCATCATCGGGCACAACCGCTTCATTGCTTGGGGCGCGACCACGAACCCCATGGACGTCACGGACACCTACCAAGAGAAGATCGTCTCCGACCCGACCTCGCCGAGCGGACTGTCCACGGTGTACCGAGGCGGCCTCGAGCATGTCGTGCCGATCCCGGAAACCTTCCACTACAACAGTGGCGGCTCCCTGGCGACCGCGACAGCTGCGGACGGAGTGCCACCCGCGACGCTGATCGTGCCACGCCGCAACCAGGGCCCGATCGTCCAGTTGGACCTGGCCCACGGGGCGGCGCTCAGTGTGCAGTACACGGGGTTCAGCCCCACCTTCGAGCTGAAAACGTTCCTCATGTGGGACCAGGCACGCGACCTCGACGATTTCCGGCAGGGCCTTTCGTACTTCGCCGTCGGTTCGCAGAACTGGGCGTACGCCGATACGCGCGGCAACATCGCCTACTTCAGCAGCGCCGAGATGCCGGTGCGCGAGGACCTCCAGGCCGGCACGGTTGCGGGCTTGCCGCCGTGGTTCGTCCGCAACGGGCAGGGCGGCAACGAGTGGCTGCCCGTGCAGCATCCTCAACCACACCAGGCGATCCCGTACGAGATCTATCCCATGGCGGAGATGCCGCACGTCGTGAATCCGCCGGCAGGCTGGTTCGTCAACGCCAACAACGATCCGGCCGGCACCGTGCTCGACAACGATCCGCTGAATCAGCTGCGGCCGGGCGGGGGCATCTACTACCTGAATCCCGGCTACGACGGGTTCCGCGCGGGACGTATCACCGAGATGATCCGCGATCGCCTCGCGCATGGACACAAGATCTCGATGACGGACGTCGAGGCGATGCAGGCGGACACCACGCTGATCGACGCCGAGTACTTCGTGCCGTGGCTGATCCGTGCATTCGACGACGCCGCGTCGAGCAATGTGCCGCAGCTGATGGCCTTGGCAGCCGATCCGCGGGTCGCCGAGGCCGTACACCGATTGTCGGCGTGGAACTTCACCACCCCCACCGGCATCCCCGAGGGCTACGACGCCGCCGACCGCAACGGCGTGCTCTCCGCCCCGTCTTCCGCAGAGATCGCCAACAGTGTGGCCGCGACCCTGTATGCGGTATGGCGCTCGCAGGCGGTCGCTGGCATCATCGACGCGCCGCTGGGCGCGCTGCCCAAGCCGGACGGCACCGAGGCACTTACGGGGCTACGGCACCTGCTCGATACGTTCACCACTGCCGACGGCGTCGGCGCGTCCGGCGTGAACTTCTTCGCGGTGCCGGGCATCAGCGATCCAGCCGCCGCCCGCGACTACCTGCTGCTGCACAGCCTTGCTGCCGGACTGGATCTGCTTGCCCGGCCGGCATTCGACGCCGCGTTCCACGGCTCGACGCAGCTGGGCGACTACCGATGGGGTCTGCTGCACCGGCTCGTGCTGCGGCATCCGCTCGACGGGCCGTTCAGCGTGCCGCCGGCGTTCGGGCAGTTCCCGCAACCGCTGGCCGGGCTGTCCGGGATCCCGGTGGACGGCGGCTTCGAAACAGTGGACGCGGGTACCCACGATGTGCGGGCGACAACCCCCGACGGCTTCATGTTCGGCAGCGGGCCGGCGCGCCGATTCATCGCCGAGCTGCGCCCGGGCCGCATCGTCGCCGAATCTGCGCTGCCCGGCGGGACCAGCGCGCTACCGTCGAGTCCGTACTACCTGAACCTGCTGCGGCCCTACCTGACCGACGACTACTACCCGGCCCGGCTGTCCACAGATATCCGGCGAACCGAAGCCGTGCGGGTGATTCCCTAGTCACGAAGCACTGCAGGAGAACGTCATGCGAATCGCAGTCATCGGTACCGGCAAGATCGGCGGCACGATCGGACGGGCGTGGTCGCGTGCCGGGCACGCCGTCACGTTCGGGTCACGACATCCGGCATCGGACGACGCCCCTGGTGACACCGATGCCACGGTGGCCGGCATCCCCGATGCCCTTGCCGGGGCCGACGTCGTGCTGCTGGCGGTGCCGGCCCGATCGGTCGGCGAGCTGCTGGCCGGCAGCGCCGCCGCCATCGACGGCAAGCTCGTCATCGACGCGACCAATCAGATCGGCACGGCTGACATGAACGCCGCCAAGCAGGTCGCGGCGACTGCGCCAAGCGCCCGCTACGTCCGCGCATTCAACACGCTGGGCTGGGAGAACTTTGCCGATCCGCTCTTCGGCGATGTGCCCGCCGACCTGTTCTACTCGGGACCACCGGCCGACGAGGCGACGGTCGCGCAGCTCATCGCCGACGTGGGATTGCGTCCTGTCTACCTCGGTGAGGGCAAGCAGGATGTCGTGGACGGCCTGCTGCCGCTGTGGATCACCCTTGTCCAGGCCCACGGCGGCAACCGCCGCCTCGCCTTCCGGGTGCTCACCGACTGATCGCGGCATCGCCTCGTCATCCGGGGGTTGTCAGCCGATCGCCGTACTGGTTGGTTAGCCCGCGCACGGTGATGGACATGCTTTAGGGAGCGTCTGTGTGTTGCCCGGGCGATGCGCGGCGTAGGGCCGGGGCGCTGAGACCTGCAACGCCCTGACCCGCGATCACCGGTCCGCAGCGGGAACGCGCGGCAACCGGGCGTAGCGTCGGCGGTGCATGCTGCCGGGCTGGCAGCATGCACCGCGATGACGCCGGCCCAGACGAACGTGGAGCCAGTCCTCGACCCGACTCACGAGGTGATGAGGTGTACGACGACGAGCGAGCGGCCGAGGTGCGGCATGCCCGCGGCACGAGCGGCCAGGCTCCCGCTGCCGGGCTAGCCCGCGACCTGAGCGAGCTCGCCCGCCAGATGCAAGCCGACCCCTCCATGACTGCGCTCCTGCAACGCATTGTCGAGGCCGCGGTCGTCGAGATCGACGCCGCCCAACACGCCGGCATCAGCGAGATCATCGGCCGGGAACTGCACACGAGGGCCGCGACAAACCCCGTGGTGCAGCAGCTCGACGACATGCAATACCGCCTCGAGGAAGGTCCGTGCCTGACCTCGCTCCGCGACCACATCACGGTGCGCACGGACGACCTGCGCGAGGAACCGCGTTGGCCCCGCTTCGCCGCCGCCGCGCACGATGCCGGCGTGCGTTCCATGCTGTCGGTGCAGCTGTTCGTTCAAGACGACAACCTCGGCGCGCTCAATCTCTACGCCAGCCGATCCCACGCCTTCGACAACAGCCACGAAAGCACCGCCATGCTGCTTGCCGCGCACGCCGCCATCGCGATGAGAGGCAGCAAACTCGTAAACAACCTGCGCACGGCGATGATCACGCGCGACGTGATCGGCCAGGCCAAAGGCATCCTCATGGAACGCTACAAGATCAATCAAACCGTGGCGTTCGACCTACTCGTCACCGCCTCGCAACACACGCACCGCAAACTCCACGACATCGCTGAAGAGCTCGCCGCTACCGGCGAACTGCCCACCCCGGACATGCCCCGACCCGACTGAGCACCAGTCCCCGGGAGCGCGTGGGACCTTCGCCCCTACCCGCCGCACTTGCGCCGCGCTCAGACTCGACAGGCGATGGCAGAGGTTCGGCCCGAGAGACCTGGTGCACCGTCCCCCTCGGCGGCGGCGGCGAAGGCGGCTGCGCGGGCTCAGGAATTGTCCAGATGGCGCGGTCGGCTGACCGAACACGACCCGGTTTCGCGGTCTCATCTCAATCAGGCTCAGCAGCGACTCGACGTCGCGCGGCAGGGTGCCTCGCAGGCTGCCGACCGGGCAGCGCTGGCACGTCGGCGGGCCGCGCTGGCCCACGATGGCGCGGCGGCACTTCACGAGCAGCTGGCCGCGCGCGGCATCGGTGATGTGTCGTGGCATGAGGAGCAGGGCCGGCGCCACCGTGCCGCCGCGGAAGCCGACCGGCAGCGTGCCGGCGTGCTGCTCACTCAGCCGCAGGCGGGTGGCACTGACGCCAGGTCTGCATAGCCGGCCGGCCATCCGAATGTGACGAACCGGCGGCTAGGTGACCGCCCGTTTACGGTCAGCAGCTACACGAACCGGAGCAAAAACGTCGCTCCCGTCCAGTAGTTGCGACATGCAAACATTGCGAGTAGAGAGGATTGGGAGGCGTTGGCATAAGAGCACTGCTTATCGGTCAGTAGCGACCGCTGCCCGCCCCGAAGTCCCGGATCCGCCGTTCGCCGAGAGAGCCGGTGTGAACGCGGCGGGCCAGCTCTGAAGCGACCTAGGCGCGTCATGGAAACGGCTCCCTGGACCGACGGCGCGCGGGAGACAAACCATGAGCGAAACAGCAGAACGCGATCTCGGAGCGCTGGAGCGACTCGACGACAAGCTACCGAGTGGCTTCTACTGGCAGCTGACGCTGCTTGCGACGATCGGCGGCTTCCTGTTCGGGTACGACACTGCAAACATCGGCGCGGCGTTAACTGTGCTGCCGTTCTCCTTAGGCCCATTCGCCACCGGCTATCTCCTGGCCGGAGCATCGCTGGGTGCAGCGGCCGGGGCGCTGATCGCCGGTCCGCTGACCGACCATTTCGGCCGCCGCTCGCTGCTGATCGTCGATGCGCTGATCTACGCGATAGGCGCGATCCTGTCGGCCGTCACGCCGGGCGTGGCCGTGCTCATGTTCGCGCGGACGCTCATCGGGCTAGCGATCGGTGCCGACTCCGCCATCGCAACCGCCTACATCGCCGAGTACGCCGCGCAAGCGTCGTGGCGCGTTGAGCATGCTGCAGCAGTGGATGATCACCGTGGGCATCCTCGTCTCGTACGTCGTGGCGCTGGTGATTTTCCGTATCTGGCCGCACAGCGCGGGCTCCGCAGACTGGCGCTGGATCTTCGGGCTGGGCGCAGTGCCGGCGCTGATCGGGCTCGTGCTGCGCTTCGAGATGCCCGAGTCACCGCGCTGGCTGATCCGGCACGAGAAGTGGGAAGCGGCGAAGGCCGCCTTCGCCAGGCTCGGCACCGACGTCTCGGTCGGGGAACTTCAGCGCACCGGCGACAAGCTCCATGCTGCCGAGAAGCGCGATCAGCGCAGCCGGTCCCGGGCCTGGACGCCCGGAGTACGCCGCGCGCTCATGGTCGTATCCGTCTTCTTCATCTTCCAGCAGATCACCGGGATCAACGTCCCGCTCTACTACGGACCCAAGCTCCTCGGCAGCTATTTCCAGCAGGGCAGCAGCACGGTCGATACCACTATCGCCGGTGTCGAGGTCACGCTGATCATGACGGCTGTCAACGTGGCCGCGACCTATTTCGCGTTCCGCTTGATCGACAGGCGCGGACGGCGGCATCTCGCCATCGGCGGCTACTCCGGGATGCTGATCGCCGCGATCATCGCCGCCTGCGGCCTCGGCTTGCTGCACGGAACCCCGCGCCTGGCGCTTGCGATGGTCGGCCTCGACATGTTCATCGCGGCGTTTGCGATCGGTGTCGGCGGTACCGGCTGGCTGATCCAAGGCGAATACTTCCCCACCGCCGTCCGCGGCCGGGCTGCCGCGATCGGCGCCGCCGTGGACTGGGTGGCGAACTACGTACTCATCGAGGCGTTCCCGGCCTGGCAGCGCTCGATCGGGCTCGCCTGGGTGTTGGTGTGCTTCGCGGCGCTGTGCGGCATCGCGATCATGTTCGTGATGACCTTTGTGCCGGAGACCAAGGGGCTGTCGGTGGAGGAGATCACCAAGCTGTTCGATCGGCAGGCATCCAAGGGAGGTTGGTCGATCATCGAGCCGGCGTCGCCGTCGCAGCTCGCTCACCAGCACGCGGGCGGTTAGCGATCCTCGGTCGTCTTCGGCGGCGCGCTGAGATGCGTCCGGCGCTGGTTAGAACCACTGCGCACTGCGGTAGCTAACAGGTATGGCTGGGCCGAGAGTAGCGCCGCTTCGCGCGGTGGAGGACGCGGCTGAACGCCTGTCCGGGTCGCGGTGGGGCGAGGGTGCGCTGCGGGTCGGCATGGCTTCGCGGGGCCTGGTCTTCTTGCTGCTCGCCTACCTGGTGGCGCGCGTTGCCATGGGCGTGCTCGGCCCGGCGTCGGAGTCTGCGCCGGCCAGCCTGCCTGGTGTCCCAGAGGTGCTTGCCGCACGGATCGGGCACCCGGTGATCGCCGTGCTGGCCGTCGGGCTGGCGCTGTACGCCCTGTCCAGCGCGGTGGACGCCATCCTGCACCACAACGACGAGTCGCCTGCGGCAAAGCGGTGGGGCATCGCACTGCTCGGCGCGGGAGCGCTGTTCGTGCCGGCGCTGCTGACCGCCGACGTGTGGGCCGCTGTCGCGCTGTTGTTCGGTGCCTCGGTGTTCCTCGGAGCCGCCAACCCACCGCTCGACGCCGCCCGGCTGGACATCATCCACCCCGCCGTGTGGGGACGCGCCGAATCGATCCGAACAATGCTGCGCAGCGGCGGGGACGCCGTCGCGCCCCTGCTGTTCGGTGTCCTCGCCGACTCGGTATTCGGCGGCTCCAGCGGGCTGCAGTACACGTTCCTGCTGATGCTCGGGTCACTGTTCATCGCCGCGGCGATCACCCTCGTGTTCAGCCGCCGGACCTACCCCGGCGACGTCGTGGCCGCCGCGGAGTCCGTGAAGCCCGCTCACGCCGGCAGCGGGCGCTAGCCGGCCGGCTGTACCTGCATCACAGCTGGCTGGACGGGTGATCCGAGATCTCGAGAAGACGTTGCCGGGCAAGCCGCTCGACGAGCTCAGGCATCGCGGCGACCGGGATGGCGTCCAGCTCGCTGCAGCATTCGCGCACCGTGTCAAGAACGTTGGTAAGCGGCACTCGCGTGCCGAATTCTGCGAACAGTCGCAGCGTGACATCAGCGATCGGCCCGGTAGGCACAGCTACTTGTTCATGCGTCCTCTCCGGCCCCGTGCCATTGGCCGCCGTCGCGTCAGACGGTCTGCGAGGCCGGACACGGGTGGCAGCCCGCGACGCGTCTCGTGGTGTTCCTGATGTTCTGGTCGCCCAGGACGGGGTGATCTCGTCGGGCTCCTCGCCGGTCTGAACGACCTGCGCGGCGATCTCGCGGAGTTTGATGTGCCTGTTCTGCGAGGCGGTCACCAGCCGGTCGAACGCTTCATCGGCAGTGAATTTGTGGCGCTCCATAAGGATTCCGGCGGCCTGGCCGATGGTCTGCCGGGTGACGATGGCCTGGCGCAGGTTGTGCACGTCGTCGGTGTGACCTATGGCGATGCTCGCGCGGGCGGCGAAGACCGGCGCGACCAGTTCGGCGATGGCCGTGAACGCGTCAGGCTGGCTGGAATACATGTTCAGCGTGGCGGGTGCGCCCCGAGTGACGGGAAGCTCGCAGACCAGAACGCTGCGGATCTGCGTTTCAGCAGCGCGCTGGGCAAACGCCGGCCACCGGCGCTCCTGAGTGAGATCGTCCACCCGGATTGTGGCGTGCTCGCCAATCGCGTTGAAGGCTGGGCCCTGTTCGGTTTGGTTCTGCACCTTGTCACACGCCAACGCGGTGTCGCCGCTCGCAGCTGCGGTGCGCAGCGTGTGGTCGTCCAGCACACGTGCCACACTTGCGTGCTCGGTGCCGGGCACCCAGCGCAGGGTTAATTCGACGATGCGTTGCAGCAGGACTTCTGGGCCCTGCTCGTCGGACAGCTCGCTGGCCAGATCGGCCCGGGCTACCGACAGCAGCCGGCTGAGCTCGCTGTCGGTATCCACGCTGCCCGTCGCGGGTGTTGCGCTGCCGGGCCGGTTTGTTGTGACCAGTCGCAGCAGCGGCCGCTGCTCGCCACGGTGCGGTGCGAACCGCCAACGCAGCAACGCTGCACCTGTGAGCGGCTCGGTCCGTAGCTCCACGGTCACGTCCACGAGCAGTTCCTCACCAGCGCGGCCGAGCCAGACCTCGCCGGTTTGACGGTTACCGCCGGTCGCGGCCTCGCTGATAAGCGAACGGATGCTGCGCCGATACGGCGGGCGGAACATCGATGCAATCGCCCGGCGCACGCCCGGCTTAGTCATGCCGAACAGCTCCTGGGCCGCCCGGTTGGCCTCCACGATCATGCCCCGTGTATCGGTGATCACGAATGCGTCCGACGACGACCCGTACAACTCCTCATTGCGGGTAAGCACCCGATCCAACTCCAGGCGCACCGCCGCTAACTCCTCGTGCTGGGCGCGCAGCTCCTCCTCTGCGACCTGCAACGCCTCAGCCAGCTCAACCGTCTCCTCGGCCAGGTCCACCGAGTTCGGGGAATCGCCGGCCGGTGTTCTGCGGCCAAGATCGCTGAGCCGAGAGCGGTGATCCTTTAGTCGCAACAGGAACTCGACCAATTCAGATTGCGCAGTCACTGCATCATCACCTGGTGTAAGGCAACCCCGCGCGGCATCTGCCTAGCCGTTAACCAGTATTCGCGGATCCGTACCGCGTCGCAAACTTGCCAGCGGGACGCCCGGCGGCGCGGTGCTCGGGGCGAGCTGGCCGCGCCTACCGACCGGTCACAGGCAGGTGCGCTTGTACGGTCGGCAGGGGCTGGGGGGAGCCCGGAGAGTTCGGCTCAGCGGTCCCCGCGATGCTCACAAGGCCGATTGCAGCTGCGCACCCGAGCGTTGCGATTGCGCCGAACGCCGCCATGACCGTTCCGCGGACCGAGGGTAGCGACGCGTTTGCGGAACGGCTGGCCGTCTTGACCGGCCGCGTATTGGCTCCCGGCGCCGACGCCGTTAACCACGCCGCGTCGCGGACCACGACGGTCTCCCCAAAGGTCAGGTCCGGCGTGGCTGTACACGAGGCGTCCACGGAAGCTCACTTCTTTCCATCGGGGCTGTCTGGCTGCCCAGCTGATACCCCGTTCGCGGTTGCGCTAACCGCAGCATGTCAGCCCACGACGCGATGAGCCTGATGAACCGAACGCTGACCTGGTGCGTGCCAGTAGCGGATGACTTTGTTCGCTGGCCGCTGCCGCACGCCCTCACCCCGTCCAGCCGCACCACTCGGCCAGCCCTGAGTTGTAACCCTCAGCCGCGGGACGCGGCCAACACAGCCCACGCCCGCGGTCAGGCCCGAAGGAGGCCATCATGACCCGGTTCCGACCATTGACGCTCCTGCCGCTAGCCGTCCTTGCGGCAGCCGCGGTCGTGCCGGCCGCTGCCGCGGCGACCACCTACACGACCACCGACCTGGGCTCGCTCGGGCTCGGCAGGACTGACGGCTCGGGGATCAACGCGACCGGCGCGGTGACCGGCACCTCGTACCTCTCCACACTGGTGCCGACGCCGTCCTGCCCGCCCGTCTACGGCAATACGAAGAAGACCTGCGTGGAACACCCGTGGCACGCGTTCGCGGCCAGCAACGGCCAGATGTCCGACCTGGGCACGGTGCGCGGCGGGGACTTCAGCGGGGGAAGCGCGATCAACCTGTCCGGGCAGGTGGCCGGCGCGTCGGCCACCAACAACGGTGGTGGCGTCGCGATCCTTTGGGACGGCGGCAAACTGATCAACCTGGGGCAACTGGCGCCCCTGAGCGGCTCGGACAGTGCAGCAAACGGGATCAACGACTCCGGCCAGGTGGTCGGTCAGTACGGGACCAACGACTCCGACCACGCTTTTCTGTACAGCAGCGGCTCCATGACCGCATTGCCCGAGCCCAGCTTCACCGGCCCCGCCGGATGCGCGGCCGACGCGATCAACAACACGGGTCAGATCGCCGGCGCCTGCGAGGACGCCAGCGGCCAAGCGCACCTAGTTCTGTGGTACGACGGCACGGTCACCGACCTGGGCACCCTCGGCGCGCCCGGCAGCTGGTCGTTCACGCAGGCGGTGTCGATCAACAACACCGGCCAGATCGCCGGCACGGTGTTCGTGGAAGGTGGCACGCAGCAGGGATTCCTGTACAGCAACGGCGCGGTCACCAGCCTGGGCAGCTTCCTCGCGGCGTCGATCAACGACAACGACGTGATGGTCGGCGGGCCTTCGATCGACACCGGCGGCACCGTGGCGAACCTCAACACTCTGACCCCGGCCGGTTCGCCGCAGATCCAAAACGCGACGGCGATCAACGACAACGGCCAGATCGTCGCCAACACCACAAGCAGCCACGCGCTGCTGCTGACCCCAAGCTGACAGGCTCGACGAGACGTAGGGGCGGGGGCGGGGGCGGCGGAGACCGCCCCCGCCCCCGTCGCGGCCCCCGCCGCCGTCTGACGCTGCCCCGCATGCGGACGGGGCGGCCGACTGGACTTCGAGGGATGCTGCCTGACCGATGAATCAGAGGAGGCACCAAGCTCCGCGAAGCGTTCCCAGGCACGCCGCGGCGTAAACCTCGTGGTCGACGCATGCGGCTCGGCTTACCGGTTAGCTCGCAGCGCAATCGGGCCGTCGTTTGAACCAGCTGCCGCCCGGGGTAGATCAGGTCTGAAACGTCGCGCGGCACGGCGGCCAAGCGGCAAAGCAGATGGCCCGGCTGCCATGACTCGGAGTGCGACGCGCGACTCAACACCGGTGTATGGATGTGCTGTCTGAGCTAGACCGTCGTGCCGGCAGCACCGAGTCGCGGTACCGGATCGTCGTATTCGCGCTCACCCTCGGGCTCGTCAGCGCAGACTCGGCATCGATCGGCGCAGTCGCTCCCCAGCTAAAGACGGCGCTGCACATCGGCAACGGCGAACTCGGTTTGCTCGCCGCGGTAACCACCGTGGCCGGTGCGTTGGCGGCGTTGCCGGTCGGGATGTTGGTCGACCGCATTACGCGGACCCGGTTGCTGGCCTGCTCCGCACTGACCTGGGCACTCGCCATGGCCGCGTCGGCCCTGGCGTGGTCGTTCCTGGCACTGTTGATCACGCGGGTAGCACTCGGCGTGCTGACTGCGGCGGCGGGGCCAGGGGTAGCCAGCCTGCTCGGTGACTCATTTTCGGCGACGCCGCGGGCCAAGGTGTACGGCTGGGTCCTCGCCGGCGAGCTCGTCGGAACCGGCTTCGGCTTCGTCGTGTCGGGCGATCTGGCCACGGTGTCGTGGCGGCTCGCATTCGCCATCCTGGCCATTCCGGCGATCGGCGTCGCCTGGCTGTGGCATCGGATGGCCGAACCCGAACGACGCACGAAGGACGAGGAGACTGCCCACGTTCCGCTGTGGACCGTCGTGCGCTACATATTGCGGATCAGGACAAACCTGATACTGATCATCGCCGGGGCCGCCGGATACTTCTTCTTCGCCGGCGTCCGCACCTTCGCGGTGAGCTTTGCTCGTGACCAGTACGGCTTGAGCCAGTCGACCGCGACCAATCTGGTACTGGTGCTCGCGGCGGGAGCATTCGGCGGAGTGCTCACCGGCGGACGCATCGCCGACCGGCTCCGGGATCGGGGGATCGTATCGGCCCGACCATTGGTCGCCGCCGTGTCGGTGACCGGCGCCGCGGTGCTGTTCGTGCCGGCCTTGCTCACTTCCAGCCTGGCGATCGCGCTGCCGGTGTTGCTCGCCTCCGCCTGGCTACTCGGCACCATCAACCCGCCCGCTGACGCTGCCCGGCTGGACATCCTGCACCCACGCCTGTGAGGGCGCGGCGACGGCGTGCGCAGCGTGATGCGCGTCGGCGCCGAAGCGGCGGCTCCCCTGTTGTTCGGCATCCTCAGCGACACGCTCGGCGGCGGCGGGCGCGCCGGGATGCAATACGCATTCCTGGTCACGCTGATGCCGCTCTTCGCGGCAGGCGGCCTGGCCTTCGTCGCGGTGCGCACCTACCCCCGAGACGCGCACGCTGCGTCCACCGGAGCGGGGCCAGGTCTTCCAGCCGGCGTCGGCAATTGACCAGCTATCGCGGCGGTGTCGGAGGCCCTATACTCACCGCGCTGAGCAGACAGCTACCGTCTCCGGACCGGGTAAGCCGAGCTGCGCAGCGATGGAGCGGCAAGTGGCAATTGCCGGGCAATCACGCATCCACACTGATCACCGGTTCGCTGTCGACATAGTGGACAGCGCCGACGGATCGGCATGTGCCCCCGCTGCATCCATCTCCTGCAGGAGGCCGTCATGACCAAAGCCAAACCCGACGAAACAAGCGCTTACCTGCACGTGGTCGCGTACTACGCCGGCATCTCTGCCCAACCCCGCTGGAACGTGTTCCAGATGGCGGATGAATCACCGAGAATCAGCCTGGCCGGCACGGTGACGACGTATGAGCAGGCGCGCCACCTCGCCGCGCACGACAAGCGGCCGCTGCGCATCTCTCAAGCTGCGTGGCGGCAGATGATCGAGGCCGGCGTTGCCCCCGACAACCCTCCGAACGGCATAACCATCACCTAGCGGTCGGACTTGTGGCCGCGGTGTGCGCGCTGATTGAGCCGCCGCCGGATCAGGGAATGAGCCTGGGGAAAGTCGATGGTGAAAGGAGACCGCGATGGCCACCCGGGCGAGTGTGAAGAACGAGAAGCAATACGAGGCGCTCAAAGACAAGGGCATGTCCAAATCTCGAGCCGCCCGCATAGCGAATGCGCCGGAGTCGTCCCGCCACGGCGGTCAACGGAGTGGCTCGGGCGGCGACCCGGAGCAAGGCGGCACGACGGCCCAGAAGAAGAAGGCTGGCCGCAAGGGCGGTAATGCCGCCGCCAAGAAGTCCTAGACGCCTTTCATGTCATCCCTGGGTGCGACGGCTCCCGCCTGCGGCGGCCGGACCCGCGTTAGCACCATGGTGCGCGGCGGGTAGCACCTAGGTATGACCCAGCACCGCCATCCCTTTGCCGTGGTGACCGGCGCATCGAGTGGCATCGGCCTCGAGCTGGCCCGCCAGTTCGCCGACCATGGATACGACCTGCTGATCACCGCCGAGGACGACCGCCTCGATGCGGTGGCGGCCCAGCTGCATCTAGCCGGCGCTAATGTGCAGGCCGCGCAAGCCGATCTGCGCACGTTCGACGGCGTGGAGCAGCTTTGCTGCGCCATTTCCGCCACCCGACGGCCGATCGACGCGGTGGCGCTCAACGCCGGTGTGTGTCAGGGAGGGGCCTTCGTCGAGACCGATCTGATCGACGAGCTGGAGATCATCGCCGTCAACGTGGCATCTACCGTGCACCTGGCCAAGCGCCTGCTACCCGCCATGGTGACCCGACGCGGCGGCAAGATTCTCGTTACGTCCTCGATCGCTTCGACGATGACCGGCTCCTTCCAGGCTGTGTACAACGCGTCCACATCGTTCCTGCAGTCGTTCGCCGAGGCGCTGCAGAACGAGCTCAAGGAAACCGGGGTGACGGTGACCTCGCTCATGCCCGGGCCGACTGAGACCGACTTCTTCCGGCGAGCCGACATGCTCGACACAAAGATCGGGCAGGACAAGAAAGACGATCCGGCATTGGTCGCTCAGCAGGGCTTCGACGCGCTGATGGCCGGCAAGCACAAGATCATCGCCGGCTCCCTGAAGACCAAGATGCAAGGCGTAGCCAACCG
>JBPYES010000357.1:0-4175 GCA_051984825.1 Jatrophihabitantaceae bacterium | reverse complement strand
CGCGCGTGTCGGTGGCCGACAGCACTTTCCCCGCCGCGACGCGCTCGTCCTTCAGGCTCGAAAGGACGCGGCCGTCGAGCGCCGCGCCAATCGTCGGAATGGTGACCGCGAGATCCAGCGCCACCTGCGCGGTCCACTTCCCCGTCCCCTTCTGGCCGGCTTTGTCCTGGATCACATCGACCAGCGGCTGTTTCGTTTCCGGATCGATGACCTTGCACACCTGGCCGGTGAGTTCGACGAGGAACGACTCGAGCGTGCCGCGGTTCCACTCGGTGAAGATGTCGCCGATCTGCGGGGTGCTCAAGCCGAGACCGCGATGCAGCACGTCGTACACCTCGGCGATGATCTGCATGTCGCCGTACTCGATGCCGTTGTGCACCATCTTGACGAAGTGCCCGGCGCCGTCAGGGCCGACATGCGTGACACACGGGCCTGCATCTGTTTTCGCCGAGATGGCTTCGAGGACGTCGCGGATCCGGGCCCAGGCGGCGTCGGCACCGAGACCGCGGCGGAGCAGGTCGTAGGCCTCCGCGATCAGCTGCATGTCGGCGTACTCGATGCCGTTGTGCACCATCTTGACGAAGTGGCCGGCACCGTCCGGGCCGACGTGCACGCAGCACGGCGTGACGTCCACCTGTGCCGCGATCGACTCGAACATCGGCCCCAGGCGCGCATACGACTCGGCCGATCCGCCCGGCATGATCGACGGGCCGTGCAGCGCCCCCTCCTCGCCTCCGGACACTCCGCAACCGACGAAGTGCAGGCCCCGGTCCCGAAGAGACGCTTCGCGCCGCCGGGTGTCCAGGTAATGGGCGTTGCCGCAGTCGACGATGATGTCGCCGTTGTCGAGTAGTGGGACGAGCTCTTCGATCACCGCGTCTGTGCCCGCGCCGGCCTGCACCATGACGATGATCGCCCGGGGACGCTCGAGAGAGCCGACGAAATCGACCATCGAATCGCTCGGCACGAACCGTCCCTCGTCGCCGTGCTCGGCGACGAGCGATTGGGTGCGCGTGTAGGTGCGGTTGTGCAGTGCGACGACATGTCCATGGCGGGCCAGATTGCGAGCGAGATTGCGGCCCATGACCGCCAGTCCGGTAACGCCGACCTGCGCTGTCTCCACGCGCGCCACCGTACGCTCACCCCCATGCGCGCACACCGAACGAGCTTCGCCGCGTGACGGCGCTGGCGGCGATCTCCCTAGCCGCCTGGCTATGGCTCGCCGTGGTGTGGGGACGGTTCTGGCGCACCGACCAGCGCCTGCCTCCGCTCGTCCCGCCGGACCGCTGGCCTGCCGTCGCCGTCGTCGTGCCGGCGCGCGACGAGGCGGCCATGCTGCCGCAGACACTGCCGTCGCTACTCACCCAGGATTACGCCGGCCCCATGCGGGTGATCGTCGTCGACGACGGCAGTGCGGACGGCACCGGCGCGCTCGCCCGGTCGCTCGGCGCCGAGGTCGTCGCCGCCGGGGATCCGCCGCCCGGCTGGACCGGCAAGCTCAACGCTCTGCAGTGCGGCATCGAGGAGGCGCCCGAGGCGGAGTTCTTGCTGTTCACCGACGCCGACATCGCACACGCGCCGACGTCGCTGGCCGCCCTGGTGTCGGCATCCGCCGGCCTCGACCTCGTGTCGCAGATGGCACGGCTGCGCGTCCGTACCGGATGGGAGCGCCTGATCGTTCCGGCGTTCGTGTACTTCTTCGCGATGCTCTATCCATTTCGGTGGGTGAATCAGCCCGGTTCGCGAACCGCGGCGGCGGCCGGCGGCTGCTCGCTGGTCCGTCGTGTGGCCCTCGAGCGGGCGGGCGGCCTTGAGGCAGTGCGCGGTGCGGTGATCGACGATGTGGCGATCGCCCGCCTGATCAAGCGGTCGGGCGGGCGAATCTGGCTCGGCCTCGCGGATTTCGTCGACAGCGTGCGGCCGTATCCCAGACTGGCTGATTTATGGCGGATGGTGGCTCGCAGCGCGTTCTCGCAGCTGCGTTACTCGGCCGTGCTGCTGATCGGAACGGTGCTCGCGTTGACGGTCGTGTTCGTCGTGCCCGTCGCCGCCCTCGCGGACGGTGCAGTTGCGGCGATACTCGCCGGGGCCGCCTGGCTGATCATGGCGCTGACGTTCGTCCCGATGCTGCGGTACTACCGCCAGCCTGCTGTGCTCGCGGCGGCGTTGCCTTTCATAGCGGTGCTTTACACGTTGATGACGCTCGACTCGGCGCAGCGACATTGGGCGGGTAAAGGGGCCGCGTGGAAGGGCCGCACGTATTCGAGCTAACCCAGGAATTCGTCGATTAGTGCCACTGGCTCTCGTGTGCCATGAGGCTTCGGAGCGTAAACAATTGCCCGCCGCGGCGACTATGCCGGCGATGCACACCGAGCGTCACCACGGCGGGACGGACAGCCGCGATAACCCGTCCTGGGCTGGAATCCCCCCGAGATTCCAGGGCTCAACGGGCTACGCAGTTGATCGAGCGGTTACCCGCTCGCGTTTGCTCGATGTCCAATTACGGCCACACCTTGTTGAGCATTGCCGTCACCTCCGTTCATCACTCGTCTGAGCAGCGTGGTGACACCATTCGACCGCTGCGATAACTTCTCATTGGAACGAGTGTGCGCGCGCCCTCGTTCTAGTGAAAATGTTGCAACGATCGGGGATACGTGAAGCGAGGACGCCTGATGCCTGTCCGCGGATGGGTGTTGTGGGCGGCTCCGAAGCGAGTCGTGGCATTAGTCCTGGTGGTGTACACCCTCGCTGTCTTCATTGCAATCTGGGCGCTGCTTCGGGAGTCGGTAGATAGCCTCGACCTCTTCCGGTTCGGTGTTTTGGTAGTTCTCACCATCGGTTACTACGCCGCTACTCAGCGCTTAAGTCGCGCTCGCTGGTTGTTGGGCCAGGCAGAAGGCGTCCCGTACGTCACGGTCGACGCGACATGGCTGCTCCCAGCCGCTGTGCTCCTGCCGAACGGCTTGATGCTGGCCGTTATTGTGGTCGCCTTCCTTTTGCAGTGGATGTACGCTGCAGCTCACGGCGGCTCGCGGCCCCGAACCTATCGCTTCCTCTACACGGTGGCGGCGGGCGTGCTGACCTGCTTCGCCGTACACGCTGCTATCTCAGCCGCCGGTGTCAGCGGCGACGGCCCCGTCACCTCCACAGCGGTATCGGCCTTCGTGATCGCGATCCCGCTTTATCTGTGTGTCAACACGGCACTCATCGCAATCGCGATGTTCCTCAACACCGGGACGACCCGGCCGGCAAGCCTCTTCGGTTCGTGGTCGGAGAACGGGCTCGAGCTGGCAACCCTGGTGTTCGGTGCGACCGCAGCCGCCTCGCTGCTGTATGCGCCGTGGGCGACCGTGCTGGTGCTGCCCGCGGTGTTCCTGTTGCAGCACCAGGCGTTGTTGCGGCAACTCGTCCAGGCGGCGACGACGGACGTCAAGACTGAGCTACTCAACGCGACTGCGTGGCGACAGGTCGCGCACCGTGAGATCGCGCGGGTCAGCCAGCGCGGGGGAAGCGCCGCGGTCCTCGTCCTGGACATGGACCACTTCAAGCGCATCAACGACGAGCACGGGCACCTGGCCGGCGATGCCGCGCTGAAGTGCGTCGGCAGTGCACTCGCTGAGGAGGTGCGCGGCTACGACGCGGTGGGCCGCTTCGGCGGCGAGGAGTTCGTCGCATTGCTTCCGGGCATCGGCGTGCCCGACGCTGTGCATGCCGCTGAGCGATTGCGCAGGCGCATCGAGTCATTGGCAGTAGCAACGCCGGGCAGCGACCAGACGCTGCGCGTCACTGCCTCCATCGGCGTAGCGCTGTGTCCGAACCACGGCGATTCCGTCGACGACGTGCTGCGCGCCGCCGACAATGCGATGTACCAGGCAAAGTGGGCCGGCCGAAACACTGTCCGACTGGCGCCCACCGCAACCTGGTCGCCCGCCGCGGCATCATGACCCGGTGACGCATACACACCGACTCGACCTGGACGATCCGACGCTGCGCGAGTGGGACGCGGCCGTCGTAGGCGTCGACGAACGCGGCATCGTCCTGGACCGTTCCGCCTTCTACCCGGGAGGTGGCGGTCAACCGCCGGACGAGGGGGTGCTGCTGTGGGGGCCCAGCGAGCATGGCGGCGCCGAAGGCGCGAAGAGCTACTCGGTGCGCACCCGGATAACCGGCACGGT
>JBPYES010000356.1:0-2147 GCA_051984825.1 Jatrophihabitantaceae bacterium | reverse complement strand
CTCGCGCGTTCGCTCGAAGACGGTGAGGACCAGGGCGTTCACGATGCCGAAGACGCTCACGACCACCGACAGCGCCAGCAGCACGTAAAGCACGTCGAGGATGTTCTTGATAGCGGCGCTCTGGTTGTGCTTGAACTCGGCGCGGGTTACTGCCTTCGCGTTCGGGAACGACGCGAGCGCGGCATTGAGCGCTGCGGTGTTCTCGTCGGTGACGCCGCCCCGCATCCGCACGAACGTGTAGAGGTTCTTCGGCTGCTCGTAGTGGCGGTCGAACGTCGCGCTCGAGATCGTCACCGCGCCGAACGGGGATCCGCCGGCGGGTGGATGGAAAGTGCCGGCCAGGTGCAGATTGAGCAGGGTGCCGGTAGGCGTCTCTACCGTGAAAGGCGATCCGATCGCCAGTTGGTGGTCCTTGGCGTAGCTGTCTGTTGTGAAAGCGCCGTCCGCGCCGAGGCTGCCGAACGTCGCCTGCGAGCCCTGCCGCCAGTCGACGCGCAGCACGTCGCCGGCCTGTGGATCCACTGCGGTCAGCTGGATGTTCTTGCCGAACGCCCTGCCGTCGCCGATCCGCACGCCGGCGATCGACTCCACTCCGGGCGTCTGCGCGATGCCGGCTGTGACCGTCGTCGGGATGGGGTCGAAGTTGTTCTGGGCAGTGATTGCGTAGTCGGCGACGAAGATGCGGTCGACCGCCTGCTCGAACGGACGGATGATGCCTGCCGCGAGCGCGGCCATGAGGGTCACCAGTGCCAGGCCGATCATCAACGCCGCCGCGGTGGCGGCGGTGCGCTGCGGGTCACGCTGGCTGTTCTCGTTGCCGATGCGGGTGGCGGACGGCTCGGTCAGCACGCCCGGGAAGTCCGCCGGCCACTCGGGCCGCCACCGGGTGACAGCGCGGCGCAGCATCATCGCGAGCACCACAAGTAACACCAGCGGGTTGAGCACCGCGCCGCCGGCGAACGCCCCGATCCGTCGCCCCGCGGTGCCCGGCCCCCATGCGCCGTAGCGCAGCAGCCAGAACGGCAGCGAGAACAGCGGCCACACCAGCGCGGAGAACGCGATCACCGCCCAGCGGGCGACCGGGTTGGCGGCCGCCGCGAGTGGCCGGACCAGCTGTGCGGAGAAGATCGCGACACCGATGAACGCAAGCAGCGCCCCCACCAGCATGAAGGTCAGCACGCCAGCGGTGCCCAGCCCGTGCACGAACAGGCCGATCAGCAGGAACGCCACGCCCAGCAGCGCGAGCAGGGCCGCACCGACCGGGCGGAAGCGGGCGAGCCGTCCTGGTGGCAGCTTGGCGCCTTCACGAACGGCAGCGATCGGTGGCACGCGTGTCGCGCGCATCGCCGGCCGCAGACTCGCGAGCAGCGTGATCGCCGTGCCGACGAGCAGAGCCACCACGACCGTACGGGTGCGGAATACCAGGCCGTTGTTCGGCAGGGTCAGCCCCGCTGCGTCGAAGATCTTGAACAGCCCGACGGCGAGGCCCAGCCCCAGGAACAGCCCGACGACTGATGCGCCGAGGCCCATTGCCAGCGCTTCGAGGATCACCGAGCGCAGCACCTGCCGCCGGGAGGCGCCGAGTGTGCGGAGCGTGGCGAACTCTCTGGTGCGCTGGGCGATCGTGATCGACAGCGAGTTCGCGATCACGAACGAGCCGACGAAAAGCGCGATGCCGCCGAAGGCAAGCAGCAAGGTCCGCAGGAAGGAGATGAATCCCGTCGAGTCGGAGGCATCTTTCGACGCCTGCGCTGACCCGGAGCGCACCTGTGTGTTAGGCGGAAGCACCTTTGTGACGCTGGCGAGCAGTTGCGCCGTTGAGACGTCGGGCTTGCCGGCTATGAGGATCTGGTCGAGCCGGCCGCGTTTGTCGAATAGTCGCTGGGCGGTAGGGAGGTCGAACCCGGCGAGCGTTGCCCCACCGATCGAGGACACCGACCCGAACTTGACGATGCCCGCGATGCGCATGCGCTCGACGGGACCCCGCGCCTGTACGCCGATCATCTGCCCGACCGTCAGGTGCTTGCGCTGCGCGGTGGTCTTGTCGATGACCACTTCTTCCCCGTGTGGCCAAGCACCGGACTCGAGGGTCAGCACGCTGAGGTCCGGCTCCTTGGGGTCGACGCTGAAGCCGATGTTCGGTGCGC
>JBPYES010000355.1:0-2928 GCA_051984825.1 Jatrophihabitantaceae bacterium | reverse complement strand
CGTCCGGACGTGTTGATCGCGGTGACGATCGACTCGTGCATGCGCATGCCACGCCGAAGGTTGCGGCGATGTCGCGTGACAATGAACAGCGCGTAGTCGATGCCGACACCGATCACCATCAGTTCGGCGAGGTACGGGGTGATGTTGGAAACGTTGATGCCGTGGCTGAGGATGTAGATCACACCGAGGCCACTGATCAGAGCGACGGCCGCGCTGGCCAGCGGCAGGACGGTCGCGGCGACCGTGCGGAAGACCAGCGCCAGGATGATCAGCGCGGCGAAGAAGCCGATGAAGACAGATGGACCTGAGCCCTCGCTCTGCCCGATGCCGGCGAAGGCGTTACCGGTGAACTCGACCTGCAGCGACGAACTACGCAGCGATTTCAGCGATTCGTACACGTTCTTGAACAGCGTCTGGTCGTAATGGTTGCTCTGCCAGGTGATGGTGACCAGGGCGGTGTTCGAACCCTGCGCGGTGTTCAGCAGTTTGGGGTTCCCGGCGCCTACCGCACCGGGGTTCGAGCAATGGATCGACTGCCACGGCGTGGAGATCAACGCTACGCGATCACCAGACGTGCAGAGCTTGACCAGCGCAGGTTGCAGTTGTGGCGGTGCGCCGGAGAACGCGGCGTTGTTCGTGTTCTTGATGACCATCGTGCCGGAAGCGCCGTTCTGGTTGTCCTGGCCGGCGTTCTTAAGCAGGTTCGCCACGGTGGCTGTCTCGGTGTGCGGAAGGCTGAAGGTGTCCTTATAGGCCGCCCCGCCCATCGCGGCGGCGATGGCTTGCACCCCGATAACCAACGCGAGCCAGCCGACGATAACGAACCACCGGCGGCGAATGGCGAACTCGGCAATCGTCTTCATCTGTCCTCCAAGTGGGGGGCGTGACGGCGCACACACCTCGCCGGCCCCGACGAACTGAGGTGAAGTTGCTCGAAGATCCCCGGCCCCGTGCGTCCAGGCTAACTGGACCTGCACTCGCATTTCAGCTGCATTAATGGATCCGACGCCTCGAACGCGCGCGCTAGGCGGGCCGCCGCCGGCCAGGCGCGCGAACAAGGAGCCGGCCCGATCCCCGGTCCGCGTGACGTTCGGCTCGCTCCGGGCGACCACGGCGAGAACGGATCGACGCACGGCGAGGTGCGGGTAGCCCTGCATCGAGCAGGCGGTGTCGGCGATGTTCTTCAGAGCCCAGACGTCGAGTACCTCGCCGTTGTGAGTGCCTGCCCGCAGGTGAGCAACTCTTCCGCGGCTAGTCGCCATTGGAGCTCGAACCGGTCGAGGCCGCGGCACCGGCACGCACGCCGGTAAGGCCCAGGGATCCGGCGCAGGCGAGGCCGATCCTCGGGAGCGGCCGTAGGTCCGTCGTCGCGATCGGGCAAGCTAGGAAGGTTCGGACATGCTTGCCGCTTCAGCAGCCATGCCCATATAGTCACATCTGCTGTGAGCCTGCTGTGGCGAGTGTCATATCTGCCCCAAGGAGGGCGAGCGACACGTGGACGAGTTTGGCGACCGGTGATCGGTCGCGGTACCTACCGATCGGTCGTCGTCGAACTCCTCTCTGGATGCGCACAGCCGGGATCCGGCAAGCAGTGCCTTCTCCTCGAGTGCCAATTCATGCGGTCACGCCACGGGCATTCCCGCGGCTTCTTGTCACCTCTGTGAAGGGAAGGGTCTGATGCGTAGACATCTGCGTCGGCGCCTGTGGCTCGTGCCACTGTGCGCGTCCGCGGTGGCGCTAACCGCCGCCGTGGGGCCAATCACGTCTAGCAGCGCGGACACGGTCACCACCACGGCATGCAACAACCGCACCAACAACTCGCTCGCCAAGCTCCTCGAGTGCATCCAAACCGACGACCTGTGGAACCAGCTGAAGGCGCAGCAGGCGATCGCCGACGCCAACCCGGACGCGGGCGGGCACGCCTCGCGCAACTCCGGCGAGCCAGGCTACAAGGCGGCGGTCGACCTCGCCGTCAAGCTGTTCACGGCCGCTGGCTACCACGTCACGGTGCAGACGTACAAGTTCCCGTACTTCGCCTTCTTCGGATTGCCCGGCGGCAGCGAGGTATCGCCGACACCGACCACCTTCACCCTCGGTACCGACCTCAACGCGTTCAACAGCGTCGGCACGCTCACCGCGGAGGTGCAGCCGGTCGGTGGGATCATCCTGCCCCCGACGCCGACGCCGTCCTCGGCCAGCGGGTGCAGCCCGGCCGACTTCGCCGGCTTCACGCCGGGCAACATCGCGCTGATCCAGCGCGGCACGTGCAACTTCGGCGAGAAGGCCAAGAACGCCGTTGCGGCCGGCGCGGGCGGCGTGCTCATCTTCAACGAGGGCCAGCCGGGCCGTACCGGGCTCGCCGGTGGCGGCGGCATGATCGACAACGCCGGCAATTCTGTCGTGCCGAACATCCCGGTCGGCTTCGTACCGTTCGCAGAGGGCCAGCACCTCTATGACGCGGCCAAGGCTGGCCAGCATCCCCAGGTGAAGCTGGACTTCAAGGGTGCGGCCGACCCGGCCCGCGACGACTACAACGTGATCGCCGACTCGCCGTTCGGCGACCCGAACCACACCGTGGTCGTCGACGCGCACTACGACGCGATCTTCGGCGCGGGCATGCTCGACAACGCGTCCGGCTCGGTAAGCTTGATGGACATCGCGCAGAAGCTGGCCAAGGTGCGCACGACGAACCGGCTGCGCTACATCCTGTTCGGCGGCGAGGAGCTCGGCCTGCTGGGATCGAACTTCTACACGCACAACCTCTCGCCCACCGAGCTCGCCCAGATCGGTTACGACCTCGATGCGGACGTGACCGCGACGCCGAACTACACCATCGGTGTGCTCGACCCGGCCGCGAAGAACCTGTTCGGCGGACCCATACCGGTGTTCCCGGCCAACGTGTACGAGCCGTCGAAGTTCGCTCGCGAC
>JBPYES010000354.1:0-5522 GCA_051984825.1 Jatrophihabitantaceae bacterium | reverse complement strand
GCGTGGTCGATGATCACGCCGAGGTAGCCGCCGTCGTCCAGCACATCGGCGAACATCCGCAGCTGGAAGCTCGATCGGGCAAGCTCGCCGCGCAGCCGGGTGCTGCCCAGCGCCGACTCCCGGTCGGCCAGCGCCACGATCGCGTCAGCGTCCGCGTCGAGTTCGTCGGCCATCGCGCGCAGCATGCGGGCGCGGCCGGCCGGACCGGCTGCCTCGAGGGCAACGGCTACGGCGCCGGCGGCACGGCATCGGGCGTCGACATCGGCCGGCGTGAACTCTTGGGCGACGGTCTCGACGACCTGCCCGGTACGCGGGTCGGTGCTGGCGACTGCGGCGGTCATGGTTGCCATCCTGGCAGCCCGCCGCGGGCCGCCAGGCTCAGGTCTCCGGCTCGTAGCTGGCCAGCGCGCCGAGCACCTCGGCGACCTCGTCGAGGCGTGCGCGTTGTCTCGTGTTGAGCTGTGTCTTGATCGCGTCGGCCAGCCAGGAGGCGCGGGCCGCCCGGTCCCGGCGCAAGGTGGCGGCGCCACGCCGGGTCAGCCGCACCTGCACCATGCGCGCATCGTCGGGGTGGCTGCGTTTGGTCACCAGATCTGCTGCCTCGAGCTGGGCGACGATCTTGGCGGCCGTCTGGTGGCGGACCCCGCGCTCGTCGGCCAGCCGCGCGATCGTCTGCGGGCCGTCGCGATCGAGAGCGCCCAGCACGGCAGCCTCGCCGGGCGGCAACGCCTGGGCGCGGCGCGCCGAGCGGGACAGCCGGTCGACGCTGATGCGTAGCTGCTCAGCCAGTGCGTCCACTTCGTCCATCACTCGACTGTACAGCCGCACTGCCTTTCCGGACCTCGGATCCTGCCGGTCGGCCACGTCGGATCTGGTGGCTGCGACGATGTAGTCGACCCGCCCCGACGCCACATCCAGAGGTGACCCGCCCATGGCCACGAACCTGGTGCGAGAGCGCGACCAGGCCACGCCGTGGAGGAGGAGTCTCTCTGCGCCGTTGCAGATTTTCCAGCGGACCGAGGCGAGCAGTGCAGCGGTGCTGGTCGCGGCCATCGTCGCCGCGCTGATCTGGTCGAACGTCGACGCGGCCTCCTACGAGTCGGTGTGGCACACCAGCCTCTCCATTCGCATCGGCCGCTTCGGGGTCACCCGCGATCTGCGCACGTGGATCAACAGCGGCTTGATGACCTTGTTCTTTCTGGTCGTCGGACTGGAGGCGCGCCGCGAGTTCGACCTGGGCGACCTCCGCGACCGCCGGCGGGTCGTGCTCCCACTGGTGGCCGGTGCGGCCGGCATGGTGGTGCCGATCGCGATCTATCTGGCCGTCAACGCCGGGGGCTCCGGCGGGCACGGCTGGGGAGCGGCGATGTCGACCGACACGGCGCTCGCGCTCGGCCTGCTTGCCATGGTCGGACGTGGCGTTCCCGGGCAGATGCGGGCGTTCCTGGTGACGGTGTTCGTCGTGGACGACCTCGTGGCACTGCTGGTGATCGTTTTCGCGTACAGCGACCACATCAACATGGCGCAGGTCATGATCGCTGTCGCCGCGTTCCTGGTCTGGATCGCTGGGCTCGCGCTCCGGATCGACGTGCCGCTGGCGTACGCGCTGCTCGGACTGACGATGTGGGGCGCCCTGCTCGCCAGCGGCATCGAACCCGTCGTCGCCGGGCTGGCGATCGGCCTGACCGCCTCGGCATACACGCCGAGCCGGGGTGATCTCGAGGAGGCGAGCGGCCTGTTCCGGCTCTTCCGCGAGCAACCGACACCCGAACTGGCTCGCGCTGCCTCCACCCGCCTGACGTCCACCTTGTCGCCGAACGCCCGGCTCCAGCGCGTCTTCCATCCGTGGACGAGCTACGTGATCGTGCCGCTCTTCGGCCTCGCCAATGCCGGCATCCACATCGACGGCAGCTTCTTGGCCCACGCGTACACGACGCCGATCACGCTCGGGATCCTGTTCGCCTACGTCGTCGGCAAGCCGGTCGGCGTGGTGGGCGCGACGTGGTTGGTCGGCCGGATCAGCCACGGACGCGTACGTCCACCCGTCGGCTGGGCAGCAGTTCTGGCGAGCGGCACCATCGCCGGGATCGGGTTCACGGTGTCGCTGCTGATCGCCACGCTGGCGTTCCACGGCGAGCACCTGGACGAGGCGAAGGTCGGCATCCTCTCCGCCGCCGTTGTTGCGTCGCTCCTCACCTGGGCAGTGCTCCGGATGACCTCGCGGCTGCCTCCGATCCGCAAGGCGCGCGCCCTGCTCGGCGATGCGGAACGCCTCACCGACCTGGCCGAACCGGTCGACCCGGAGCGCGACCACATTCGCGGGCCCGAAGGCGCGTCCGTCACGGTGGTCGAGTACGGCGACTTCCAATGTCCCTACTGCGGCCGGGCGGAAACCGCCGTCCGCGAGCTGCTGGCCGACCCTGACGCCCGGTTCGTGTGGCGGCACCTGCCGCTCACCGACGTCCATCCGGAGGCACAGCTCGCCGCCGAGGCCGCGGAGGCGGCAGCCGCGCAGGGCGCGTTCTGGCCCATGCACGACCTGCTGCTCACCAGGCAGGACAAGCTGCGGGCCCCCGACTTGCTGCGTTACGCCGACGAGCTGGGACTTGACCGCGAGCGGTTCCACAGCGAACTCAAACGGCACGTCCACGCTGCCCGGATCGCCCAGGATGTCGAGTCCGCCGATCTCAGCGGCGTGGCCGGAACGCCGACGTTCTTCATCAACGGCCAGCGACACTACGGCGCCTACGACGCGAAAACCCTCGCCACTGCCATCAAGGTCGCGCGCGCCCGCGCGGCCATCGGCGGCTCGGCACGGGCCGCTGAGCGGTGAGCAAGCTTCGACGCGTAACCTGGCGCCCCGTCATGATTGCCATACGAGTAGCCGCCGTCGCGACCTGTGTAGTCGCGCTCGCGGCGTGCACAAGCAAACACCATGCGGCACAGACGACGACGACGCCCGCAGCGCCGTCGTCGCCGCACACGACGCCGGCGGGCCCGCCGATCAACCCGCTCACCGGCGAAGCACCCTCGAACAATCCCGTGGTGGCCGCCAAGATCGACGACACCGCGGCCGGCCGCCCCCAGACCGGGATCGATCAGGCGAACATCGTCTACATCGAACAGGTCGAAGGCGGGCTGACCCGGCTGCTCGCCGTCTTCGACACCAAACTGCCCACGGTCGAACCGGTCCGCAGCACCCGCGTGGGCGATCCGGAGATCGCGCTGCAGTTCGGCTCGATCGTCTACGTCGCGTCGGGTGGTTCGGAGGGCGAGTTGAAGCCGCTGGATGCCTCGTCGTTGAAGACTGCGATCAATGACCGCGGGGCCGCGGGTTTCTCGCGCAACCCGAACCGGTCCGCGCCGTTCAACCTGCAGGCCGACCTGGCCGCGATCGGAGCGCGCCTGAAGGGCCCGAAGGCGAAGGACTTCGGCATGGTCTGGTCGGGCAAGGTGACCAACACCGGCTCCGTCGCCGGCACCACCGTGGACACCAAGGTCGGCGGGACCCCCGTCGTGTTCACCTGGGACCCCAAGCAGCACCGCTACGTCCGGGTGATTGACGGCACCGTGCAGCATGCGTCGGACGGCAAGGTGATTGCCACGCCCAACGTCGTCGTGCAGTTCTGCCAGGTCACAACGTTCATGGGCGACATCGACCAGTCGGGCAGCCCGGCGAAGGTCACGCACACGATCGGTCAGGGGAAGGTCGCGGTGTTCCGCGACGGCCGGCGTATCGACGGTACGTGGCACCGCGCCGCCGTCGGCGACGGCACGACGTTGACCGACGCCAGCGGCAAGCCGATCACGTTGGCCCCGGGCGGCGCGTGGTTCGTGCTCGTCGCAACCGGAACTCCTTTGAAGTAGCTGCAACACCGATCTTTGGCTGTACGAGCCCTCTCGCGTCCGGAAGACTGAGCCGCGGACCGTTCCGGATGGCGCCTGTCAGCCGAGGAGTGGGGTGGGATGGCCGATCAAGTGTTGAGCGCCGAAGAACTGGCATCGATCGACGCGTACTGGCGTGCCGCGAACTACCTGTCCGTGGGGCAGATCTACCTGCTGGACAACCCGTTATTGCGCGAGCCGTTACGTGCGGAGCACATCAAGCCGCGTCTGCTGGGGCACTGGGGAACCACCCCGGGGCTGAACCTGCTGTACGCACACATGAACCGGGCGATCCGAGCCCGGAACCTGAATGTGATCTACATAACGGGGCCGGGCCATGGCGGGCCCGGTCTGGTGGCGAACGCCTACCTCGAGGGCACCTACAGCGAGGTCTACCCGAACGTCAGCCCGAGCGAAGACGGGATGCGGGCGCTGTTCCGGCAGTTCTCCTTCCCGGGCGGCATCCCGAGTCATGTGGCACCGGAGACGCCTGGCTCGATCCATGAGGGCGGCGAGCTGGGTTATGCGCTGGTCCACGCTTACGGCGCGGTGTTCGACAACCCCGATCTGCTGGCGCTGTGCGTCGTCGGCGACGGGGAGGCGGAGACCGGGCCACTGGCGGCGAGCTGGCATTCGAACAAGTTCCTGAATCCCGCCCGCGACGGGGCCGTGCTGCCGGTGCTGCACCTGAACGGCTACAAGATCGCCAATCCGACGGTGCTGGCGCGCATCCCGGACGACGAACTGGCGGCGCTGTTTCGCGGCTACGGCTACGCGCCGCGCTTCGTCGTCGGCGATGAGCCGGCGGACGTGCATCAGCAACTCGCCGCGACCCTCGACGGCGCACTGTCCGACATCGCGGCGATCCAGACGTCGGTTCGTGCCGGCGACGGGGCGCGCCCCACGTGGCCGATGATCGTGCTGCGCACACCGAAGGGCTGGACCGGTCCGCGTTACGTGGACGGCGTCCAGGTCGAGGGAACGTACCGCGCCCATCAGGTGCCCCTTTCCGAGACGCGGACCGACGAGCAGCACCGCAAGCAGCTCGAGGACTGGATGCGCAGCTACCGTCCCGAGGAACTGTTCGACGCACACGGCGCCTTGCGGCCGGCGCTGCGGGCGCTGGCGCCTGACGGCGACCGGCGGATGAGCGCCAACCCGCATGCGAACGGCGGGCTGCTGCTGCGCGAACTCGACCTGCCCGACTTCCGGGATTACGCGGTGGACGTGCCGGTACCCGGCGTCGAGACAAGCGAGGCGACGCGGGTGCTCGGCGTGTTCCTCCGCGACGTCATCACCCGCAATCAAGACCGGTTCCGGCTGATGGGGCCGGACGAGACCGCCTCGAACCGGCTCACGGCAGTCTTCGACGTCACGGACAAGGTCTGGGACGCGATCACCCTGCCCACCGACGACCACCTGAGCCCGGACGGCCGGGTGATGGAGGTCCTGTCCGAACACCTGTGCCAGGGCTGGCTCGAGGGCTATCTGCTCACCGGCCGGCACGGGTTGTTCAACTGCTACGAGGCGTTCATCCACATCGTCGACTCGATGTTCAACCAGCACGCCAAGTGGCTGAAGACGACCCGCGACATCCCGTGGCGGCGGCCCATCGCGTCGCTGAACTACCTGCTCTC
>JBPYES010000353.1:0-16983 GCA_051984825.1 Jatrophihabitantaceae bacterium | reverse complement strand
GTCGTGTTGGAGGGTCCGTCCGGACGGATCGATCTTGCCGATGTAGACCCAGAATTGTGGCGATCGCGAATCGCGTGGGTTCCGCAGGAACCGTGGTTGGCGGCCGCGAGCATCGCCGACAACGTTCGGCTGGCGCGACCCGACGCGGACACGGCAGCCGTTGAGCGGGCCATGCGATCGGCGAACGTAACCGATTTCGCCGCGGACCTGCCTGATGGAAGCGCGAGCATCCTTGGCGAAGACGGCTTCGGCCTTTCCGCGGGCGAGCGGCAGCGGATCGCGCTGGCGCGCGCCTTCCTGCGTGACGCGCCGCTCGTTCTGCTCGACGAGCCGACGGCACACCTCGATTCGGCGAACGAGGCCGAGGTGAGCGCGGCCGTTCGGCGCCTTGCCCGTGATCGCACCGTCATTGCGGTGGCCCACCGGCCCACTCTGCTGGCCGGCTGCGATCGACTCGTCCAGCTGGCCGGCCAGGTTGCGCAGGTATCAGCATGAGCAGCCGCATCCGCGACCGGCCGCTGACCCGTCTGATCGCCTCCGGACGGCCAGCGTCCGGCCGGCTCGTCCTCGGCATCCTCGCCGCAGCCGGTGCGCTGGCGGCTAGCCTTGGCCTGGCCGCCACCGCCGCGTGGCTCATCGCGCGCGCCTCGCAGCGTCCGTCGGTGTTGACGCTCGCCGTCGCGGTGGCCGCCGTGCAGTTGTTCGGCATGTCGCGTCCGGTCTTTCGCTACCTGGGCCGGCTGATTACGCACGATGCCGCATTCCGGATCGTCGCCGATTTCCGGGCCCGCGTCTATGCCCGTCTCATCGACTTGGCTCCCGCGCGGCTCGGCCGTCGGCATCGCGGCGAGGTGCTGGCCGGGCTGGTCTCCGACGTCGATGCGATTCAGGACCTCGAGCTGCGCATCATCGAGCCGGCGGCGGTGGCCGTGTTGGTGTCGCTCATTTCGGTGAGCCTCAGCGCCGCGCTGTTCCCGTCCGCGGGCGTCGTGCTGGCCGCTGGTTTGCTTGTGGCAGGCGTCGTCGCGCCGATGACAGCAGCTGCCACGCTGCGGCGCTCCACCGCGGCTCTCGCGCCGGCGCGCGCGGCATTGTCAGCCACTGTCGTCGACTTGGTGCAGGGTGCGCCTGATCTCATCGCGGTCGGCGCTATGAAACGGCAGCTCCAGCTGGTCGACGAGCGGGATGCGGAGTTGACCCGCCTGGCGCGCCGGTCGGCCTGGGCGACCGGCGCCGGCGCCGGCTTGGCCGTGCTCGCGGCCGGCGCGACGGTGTGGGGCGCGGCCGTGGTGGCCACCCCCGCCGTTCACCAGGGTCGCCTTTCGGGGGTCCTGCTCGCGGTGATCGTGCTGTTGCCGCTTGCCGCCTTCGAGGCGCTGGCGCCGCTTCCGCAGGCGGCGGTTCTCGTCCACGGCGTGCGGAGTGCTGCGACGCGGCTGTTCGGTTTGCTGGACGAGCCGCCCGCAGTGCAGCGGCCAGTGCTGGCCGACCCGTTCCCTGAGACGCCGTACTCGATCAGCCTGCGCGGCGCGGGAGCGCGCTGGACGCCGGACGGACCGCTCATCCTGAGAGGACTCGACCTCACTCTCAGACCTGGCGACCACGTCGCGGTGACCGGCGCCTCGGGCTCGGGAAAGTCGACGCTTGCTGCGCTACTCCTCCGCTTCGTGGACCCCGCGGACAAGGACACGCTTCTCCTCAACGGCGTTGACGTGTGCGACCTGGCCGCTGACGACCTCCGTCGAGTGATCGGCTACGTCGCCGGCGACGCCCACATTTTCTGCTCGAATCTGCGCGAGAACTTGCGCCTCGCCCGTCCCGATGCGACCGACGTGGAGCTCGTGTCGGCGCTTCGGCGAGTCCAGCTGGGAGCGTGGTACGACCAGCTGCCAGCCGGGTTGGCGACCATGCTCGGTGAGCGCGGTGCGCTCATATCAGGTGGGGAGTGCCGACGAATCGCATTGGCACGCGCACTGCTTGCCGACCAGCTCGTCCTGGTTCTCGACGAGCCGACCGAAGGGCTTGATGTGCCGACCGCAACAGCCGTCATGGACGAGCTGCTCGACATTATGAGGGGTCGGACCGTACTCCTGCTGACACATCGCCCCGAAGGGCTCGCCCGCATGGATCGCGTGTATCAGCTCGTGAACGGACGTCTCGTCACAGCAACGACAGTCGCTACGCCGCGCGGACGCACGACCGGCGATCGCCCGCAGCCTGTTAGGTCATCCACCCGGGATGAAGACCGTGTGCGTCAACTGTCCGCAGCATGGACGGTCGCACTCACCTCATCGCACGAGTCCGCCGTTGATGCTGAAAGCAGGTAAGGACGCCAATGGACGACTACCCACTCATCGCCGACCACGGACTTATCGGTGACCTGCAAACTGCCGCACTAGTGACAACCGACGGTTCGATCGACTGGTTCTGTTTTCCGCGTTTTGACTCGCCGAGCGTGTTCGCGTCGCTGCTCGATCACCGGACCGGCGGTCGGTTCCGCATTCGCCCCACGGCTGAGGTCTTCAGCTCCAAGCAGATGTACCTGCCCGACACGGCAATCCTGATCACGCGATTCCTCACCTCCGAAGGCGTCGGCGAAGTTATGGACTTCATGCCGGTCAGCGGTTCCGTGCCGACGGACCGGCATCGGCTGGTGCGCATGGTTCGGTGCGTCCGCGGCCGCATAACGTTCGACATCGACATCGCGCCGCGGTTCGACTATGCACGTGAGCCACACGAGGTGCACGTCACGGACCATGGCGCGGTCTTTCGTGGCGACCACACGGCGATGACGCTGCACGCCATCCGGGAGCCGGACGACCCGCGACTGGCCCAGGTGAGATCTAGCGACGACGGCGACCTGCACCTTGCACTTCCCCTTGAAGCCGGTCAGCTGCGCGGGGTGCTGATCGACACCGCGCACGAAGGGCCGCCGCGCGAGTTCCGGGTCGCGGAAGCGCAGGCCATCTACACCGACACCGAGCGATTCTGGAAGTCGTGGCTGGCCCAATCGACGTACACCGGTCGCTGGCGCGAAACGCTGGAACGATCAGCGGTCACCCTGAAGCTGATGACTTATGCGCCCACCGGTGCTCTCGTGGCGGCACCGACCACCGGCCTACCGGAGCAAGTCGGCGGTGAGCGCAATTGGGACTACCGATTCACCTGGATACGAGACGCATCGTTCTCCGTTTACGCGCTGCTCGGCATGGGTTTCACCGAAGAAGCAACGGCATTCAGTCGATGGCTGCTGGAGCGCGTCCAGCAGCGGGCCGGCCGGAAGTCACCGCTGGACTTGATGTACCGCGTCGACGGGTCCAGCGACCTGACCGAAGAGACCCTTGAGCACTGGCAGGGCTATCGCGGCTCCTACCCGGTACGGATCGGCAACGGCGCTGCGGAACAGCTGCAACTAGACATCTATGGCGAGGCGCTGGACAGTGTCTACTTCGCCGATCAGCACGGCTTGGAGATCGGGCAGCCCGGCTGGCTGGCACTGTCCGATGTGCTCGACTGGCTCGCCGGCAACTGGGATCAGCCAGAGGCCGGCATTTGGGAGACCCGCGGCGGCCCCAAGGATTTCACCTACGGACGCGTGATGTCCTGGGTCGCCTTCGATCGGGCGATTCGACTAGCTGCTGTTCATGGTCGCCCGGCGCCGCTCGATCGCTGGCGCAAGCAGCGTGATGCCACCTATGCGCAGGTGATGCAACGCGGTTGGAACGCCGAACGCGGCGCCTTCGTGCAGCACTACGACGACAAGGTGTTGGACTCTTCACTGCTCCGGATGTCCAGAGTCGGCTTCATCGCCCCGCAGGATCCCATGTGGCTGTCCACGCTGCGCGCCATGGACGACGAGCTGGTGTCCGACAGTCTCGTATACCGATACGACCCTGGCGCATCGCCGGACGGCCTGCGCGGGTCTGAGGGAACTTTCTCGCTGTGCACCTTCATGTACGTGGAGGCCCTTGCTCGAGCAGGGCGGCTCGAAGATGCCCGCCTAACGTTCGAAAAGATGCTGACGTACGGCAACCACCTGGGCTTGTTCGCCGAGGAGATCGGCGACACCGGTGAGCAGCTGGGCAATTTCCCGCAGGCGTTCACCCACCTGGCGTTGATCGACTCAGCACTAGCCTTGAACGCACGGCTCGACCGCGCTACCAACGGACGCACGGATGGCGCCGTCGCGGTCGATCAACGAGCCATGCTGGGCGTTTAGGGTTTGTCAGCTGGCCAGCGAATAGGCGCTCTTGCCGATGAGCCACAGCCCGACTACCACGCACAAGATGATGATGACCCGATCTCGGTGGTCGTTGAGGAATTGCCGAAATCCGTCCAGCCGGGACTCCGCCGCCTCCGGAGCGAGCACGCCGTACGCCTGCATCGCAAGGTACGTGGATGTCGCCAAAATGCAGTAGCCGGCAAGCACCGCTACTGTTGCCGGCTCCGACAGATCGGCGGCGGTCGCAGTGACCGCCCCGGCCGCAACCAACACCCACGGCTGGAGCAGGAAGCTGGCCCCCATCGCGCCGGCGAAGTTCACCCGATCAAGCTTCGTCATCCACGCCGGTGTGGCAGGAGCGCTCCGCCCGCGACGCGCGCGCTGCCGCCAGGCCAGCAGGAGAAGTGCGCAGCCAAGGATGATCTTGATGATCAGCGATGACGTCGATGGCGCCGACTCCTTCTCGAGCGGTTTCCCGCCCGTGAGCACCATCATCAGCACGATGATCAGGACCAGCGTGAGGATCCACCCGAGGATGAAGCCGTAGCCCTTCCAGTTACCACCTTGAGTGCTGCGCAGCAGAATGTAGCCGGTCAACGGGATCGGCTCGAGTGCGATCGCGGCGCCGATAAGAAGCAGGTCAAATGTCATGACCGGACCGCCGCCTCGTAACCACCTGCCCACTCCCACACTTTGGAACCGGAAAACGACGTTACGAGCAGACGCCGCGGCGTACGTCACCCCGTGCGGGTGACTGAAGCTCTCAGCGTGGCCGATCCAAAGTCGTCCGTGTGTCGCGGTGCTAGGGCGACGCGACACACGGACAACTCGATGCCTGGGCAGCGGACTACCCGAAACATCACATGTGGTACCTGCGTGTGGGTGCTCGGGCAGCTCCCAGCGAATACACGGCAGACATTCAGCTGGTACACAGCGCGGCTACCAACTATGAGGCAAGCGGCCCCCGACGGTGACAGCGACCACCCGTCGGGGGCCGCGATCCACATATCGCTGCGTGGCCCGGCCTCCTCCAGGGCAGGTGGCACCAGGTCGGGTCCGAACGGCCTGGCACAGATGCTCAAGGGAGGAATGGGCGTGCTGATCGTGTCCGACTTCGCTGCGGTAGCTATCCGCCATCTCCTCGAGCAATACCACGTTCCTCCCGGCGCCGGGTTGCGCATCGCCAGGGCAGCTACTACGCGTTCGCTGAAGGTCCGTTTCGCGTCGGCGCCGGCTCCCGAGGACACCGTGGTAATTGCAGCGGATGGTGCTCGCGTCTTCCTCGACAGAGCGGCGGCCAGCCTTCTCGACGGCAAGGTTCTCGTTGTCACCATCGGCGCGCGCGGACGCGTCGAGTTCTTCACGGCTGATGCGGGACAGCGGGTAGAGCCGGGACGCTGACAACGGCACAGCGCAGGCCGGCAGAGCGCGCAGGCTACTGCGCGCTCCGGACGGATGGTTCATACGTGGTGACGGTGCCGAGTTCGACGAGCAGCAGCCAGGCGCCCCAGAGGAAGCACACGGCGCCGAGGAACGTACCGCCGTTGGCAATGCTGGCCGAGAGCAGTTCGTCGGTGGCGGGTCGGATGAACGCCGCTATCGCCGAGGCCATGAAGAAGATCGAGCCGAGCATGTTGATCCAGACGATGCGCCATGGAATGTCGTGCCAGCGCCAGCGGCCGCGGCTATCCGGCGCACGGATTTCCTCGATCGCCAACCAGCTGGCGATGAGGAAACAGATCGAGCCGAAGAAGTCCGGTGACCATATCCGCAGGTTCTGCTGATGGACGGTGAATCCCGTATGCAACGCCGCGAACGTGGTCACATTGAAGAACACCGTGCCGGCAAGTTGCACCGCCGCCGCCCACCCGCCGACGCTGTCCGGTAGGGCGAACCACCGGTGGATCGCGGGCTGCTCGCCGGTACCGCGTGCGTTGATCGCCTGAAGGTATTGCAGGTAGCCGGCGCTGGTGAAAAACAGCGAGCCGATGAAGTAGATCAACGAGATGAATTTTGGTGATGCCACCGAGGACAGCATCGGCGCCGAACCGATCGCAAAGCAGGCCGATCCGACGATGAAGAGAACCCCCACCCACCAGCCGATGTCGTGCGGCGCCCAGACGACGGCATGTGCTTTCACCGGATTTACCGTGTCGGCCGGAGCGGGGCCATGTCCCTTGCGATGACGTCGTGCTGTCAGCTCGACGACCTGACCGTCCGGGCGGCGCACCAGTTCGCGGATGACGAACGGGCCCCAGCGCTGAGAGCTGATACGAACCCAGCCGTCGGGAAGCTGCCAGGACGAGGTTGCGTGCATCGCGGCGACCCCCCGAGCCGTGACTGGTGGATGACTCATCCTCTCAGGACGAGGCCTGTGCGCGTGGCCGTCCTAGCGTGGTCAACGACGGGACCGTAGTTCAGCCCCAGTCGCGGACGTTGTCGACATAAGGGGGGAGCATGGCTCGTTGCCGTCCGGCGCGAAGTCGTCTCGCCTCCAGCCTGCGCGAGCCATCGGGGACATCCCGTGGGGACTAACCGCGCGAATCACACGCCGAGAGCGGCCACTTCTACAGAGGCGGCGCATCCTCCTGCCGCGGGGCAGGCACCGCGACGGGCCGGGCTGGTGCTTGTTGCGCTGATCTTGGTCGCCGCGACCGCGAATTTGAATCTGTCTGTCGCCAATGTGGCGCTGCCGTCGATCGGGCAGCATTTCAATTCGAGTCAGACCGTTCTCGATCTGGTAGCGGTCGGGTATTCGCTCGGGCTCGCCTGCTCGGTGCTTTGGCTGGGTGCATTGGGCGACCGGTACGGGCGCAAAATGATGCTTCTCATCGGGACGTTCCTCGCCATCCCGATGTCATTGCTTGCCGCGTATGCGCCTTCTGACGTCGTCCTCGTCATAGCTCGACTGGGCGGAGGCATCGCTGCAGGCATGGCGTATCCGACGACGCTGGCATTGATCACGGCATTGTGGACCGGGCCGGGGCGTACCGGTGCGATTGCGCTCTGGTCGGGCACCGGGGGTGCGATCGCCGCGCTCGGCCCGCTGCTATCAGGCCTGCTACTGCAGCACTTCTGGTGGGGCTCGGTGTTCCTGATCACGCTTCCGCTCGCAGTCGTTGCGATCGTCATGGCCTGGCTGCTGGTGCCGGCGCACGTCAACGAGACCACCGGCCGGGTCGACAACCTCGGCGGCATCCTGTCGCTGGTGCTCGTCGGGGCGCTGATTCTGTCGATCAACTTCGCCCCGGTTCCGAACAAGGGAACCTTGACGGTGGTCCTTGCGGTGATCGCGGTCGTCGCGCTAGGAGCGTTCTTCCTCCGGCAACGGCGGGCGCCGAATCCCCTCTACGACCTCCACGTCGCGGCGCGGCGAACCTTCTGGGTGGCGGCCTGCGCGGGAATCATCGTCTTCGGCTCGTTGATGGGGGCGATGTTCATCGGCCAGCAGTTCCTCCAGAACGTGCTCGGGTATTCGACGTTCGACGCAGGACTGGCCATCCTCCCAGCAGCGGTGTGCATGGTGCTCGTGGCGCCGCGATCGGCCAAGCTCGTCGAGATGCGGGGCGCCCGTTTCACGCTGCTGCTCGGATACGCCTTCTGCCTGCTCGGGTTCCTCGCGATGCTCCTCCTGTGGAAGGAGGGCATCCGGTATTGGAAGGTCGGCCTGGGCTATGCGTTGATGGGGATCGGTGTGGGCTTCGCGGGCACGCCCGCCTCGCACTCACTGACCGGCTCGGTTCCGGTACGGCGCGCCGGGATGGCCTCCGGCACCGCCGACCTGCAACGCGATCTCGGCGGTGCGATCATGCAGTCGATATTCGGTGCGCTGCTCACTGCCGGATACGCGACGGCCGCAGGTGCCGCGATCGCCGCCTCCGGAAGCGATGTCACGTCCAGCACGCAGAACCAGTTGACGAAGTCATTCGCAGGAGCCGAAGCGATCGCTCAGCAGTACCCCGCCTCGGTTCAGAACGAAATTATCGCCGCCGCGAAAACATCCTTCCTGCAGGGCGATCAATGGGCCTATCTCGCTGGGATCATCGCCGTGCTATTAGGTGCCGTGATCGTCTTCCTCGCGTTCCCGAAACCAGACGAAGAAAAACGCATGCTGGCCGCATTCCATGCCGAGGATGCTGCGAGCAACTCACAACCGACCGAAAATGCAGCAACGCCGGCCGAGCAGCCGAAGGCTGCCCAATGAGCAATGGCGGATGGTGTCGCGGTCAGACCGGGGGTTTCAGATGGCAGTGAAGAAACTGGCGCATCCGAGCATCGACGAGCGCGAGGCGCAAGGTAAGCAGGCCCGATACGTGACGCCGCCGGAGAGCCACGAGAAGTGGCGCCCCGCCGCAGAGCGGCAGGATCCGGTCAGCCTGCTGGAGGAGCAGAACGTGACCCGAGAGCCAGACCTGGTTCCGGTACGGCATGCCCGCATGCTGGTCTCGCCCTTCACGTTCTACCGCGGTGCGGCCAAGATCATGGCCGCTGACCTGCACGACACGCCGACGGCCGGCCTAGATGTGCAGTTGTGCGGCGACGCTCATCTGTCGAATTTCGGCGTGTTCGGATCCCCGGAGCGGAAGCTCGTCTTCGACGTGAACGACTTCGACGAGACGCTTCCTGGACCGTTCGAGTACGACGTGAAGCGAATGGCGGCGAGCTTCACGATCGCGGCACGCAACAACGGTTTCTCCAAGGCGGATACGAAGGCGTCGACACTCACCGCGGTGACGGCGTACCGCGAGGCGATGGCCGATTTCGCCCACATGCGCACCCTGGACGTTTGGTATGCGCACCTGGACGAGGACACGATTATGAACGCGGTATATGACGCTGCCGCCGGCGTGGCGGCGGAGGCGAAGACCGCGAGGAACGCGCCGAAGAAGGCGAGAGAGGAAGCGAAGCAAAAGGAGAAGCTGGCGAAGACTGCAGCCAGGCGAGCGGAGAAAGTACGCGCGAAGGCACGCACGCGGGACAGTCTCCAGGCGCTCTCGACGCTCGGCGAGATCGTCGATGGGCGGTACCGGATCGTCAGCCAGCCGCCGATCGTCGTCCCAGCGCGTGAGTTGGCCGCCACGTACGGCCTGTCGGCGGAGCAAGTGGTTACGGCCATCCGCGGCCAGTTCCGCGCCTACCGAGCGACCCTGCAAGATGATCGTCGCCAGCTGCTGGAGCGCTTCGACTTCGTGGATGCGGCTCGGAAGGTCGTCGGTGTCGGCAGCGTCGGCACGCGGGCGTTCATCGTTCTCCTACAAGGACGCGATGCGCGGGACCCGCTGTTTCTCCAGATCAAGGAGGCCACGGACTCGGTTCTCGAGGCGTACCTACCCAAGAGCCGATACCGCCAGCATGGCGAGCGGGTAGTGGAAGGACAGCGACTCATGCAGGCGGCCAGCGACATTTTCCTGGGCTGGACGAAAGGGGTCGAGGAGAACCGCTACTTCTACTGGCGACAGCTGCGCGACATGAAAGGCTCGGCGGTGGTCGAAGAGATGACGCCGGTCGGACTTACGTTCTACGCACGTCTCTGCGGGTGGACCCTCGCTCGGGCGCATGCCCGCTCCGGAGATCCGATTGCCATCGCCGAATACCTGGGCGAGAGCGACGAGTTTGACCAGGCGATAACGGACTTCTCGAAGCGTTACGCCGAGCAGAACGAGCAGGACTACGAGATGTTCGCCGATGCGGTCCGGTCCGGACGGCTGGAGGCGCACGAAGGTCCGAATTGAGCCGGTTTCACCGAGCTGTGCTGGTGCACAAGCCCGCCGTCATTCCGCCAAGGTGATGACGGCAGGCTGCGATGGCGCCACGGTGCTACCAGGCGGTGACTGACGAGGAGGTCTCGATGCAATCCACGCAGCATCCGATCGTGGTTGGAGTCGACGAGTCGCACGGTGCGCAGACCGCCTTGGCATGGGCAGCGGCTGATGCCGAGTTGCGCGACCTGCCGGTACGCGTGGTGTGCGCCCACCACGGTTCGGGGGAAGCCGAGCAACTCGCAAAGCGGCTTGTCACCGACGCGATCGACCACCTCCGCGCGAACCATCCCAGCGTGGTGGCCGAGGGCGCGCCGGTCGAGGGCGACGCCGTGCACGTCCTACTCGAGGAGTCGAAGGGCGCGCGTCTCGTGGTCGTCGGCCCGCGTCGCCACACCGGGCTGGGTTCCAGCGTGCTGGGTTCGATCAGCGGTGCCGTCGCCGCCCGCAGCGAATCGCCGGTCGCCGTGATGTGCGGGCCGGCAGGTATGCCCGAGGAGGGCGCGGCAGTCGTGGCCGGCGTGGACGGCACCGAGGCCACGCAGGACGTTCTCGGCTTCGCGTTCGAGCATGCCGCCGTACATCACACCGACCTGCGTGCGGTGCTGTGCTTCCACCCCGACCTGCTCGCGACGATGTCGTGGCGCGCCGAACCGCCGCCTCCGGACAGCGTCGACACCTGGCTGGCCGATGGGCTCGCCGGACTGCGCGAGAAATATCCAGACGTCCGGGTACACCCGGAGGTTCTGCGCGAGAACCCCAAGACCGGCCTGGTGCAGGCATCCGAGGCGCAGTACCTGCTCGTCGTCGGCAATCGCGGGAAGCACGCGCACGCCGGAAACATGCTCGGCTCCGTCAGCCAACGGGTGCTCCACCACGCGACCTGCCCGGTCGTCGTGATACCGACGCACGGCGGGTGATGCCTGTGAGTGGGAGGTTCATCCTGGCAGGACGATGCTGCCTCGCCTGACCGTCATAGCGTGGTCAAGGACGGGACCGTAGTTCAGCTCCGGGCTCGGTCTTCTCGACCCGAGGAGGGATCGTGGTTCGTTTCCCGGCCGAGGCGGCGGCTTCCCAATCAAACTCATTGCCGGTCAATCCGCTCTTCGCTCGACGCGGAGAGAATCTCACGGTGCCGCGGTTCGCGCTGCCGGCCGACAGCATGCAGCCCGAGACGGCCTATCAGATCATCCATGACGAAGCGATGCTGGACGGGAACGCGCGCCAGAACTTGGCCACGTTCGTGACCACGTGGATGGAGCCGTTCGCGGCGAAGCTCTACAGCGAGACGTTCGACAAGAACATGATCGACAAGGATGAGTACCCGCTGACGGCAGCGATTGAGGAGCGCTGCTGGCGCATGCTGGCCGATCTGTGGCACGCGCCGGACCCGCACAGCACGATCGGCACGTCGACCGTCGGCTCGTCCGAGGCGTGCATGCTCGGCGGGCTGGCGCTGAAGCGACGTTGGCAACACGCCAGGCAGGACGCCGGTCAGCCTGCGGACCGGCCGAATCTGGTGATGAGCAGCGCGGTACAGGTGGTGTGGGAGAAGTTCGCCAACTATTGGGACGTCGAGCCACGCTATGTGCCGGTCAGCGACACGCATCCGATCCTCGACGGCTACGGGATCGAGAACTACGTCGACGAGAACACCATCGGCGTGGTGGCGATCCTGGGGCAGACCTACACCGGGGCGTACGAGCCGGTGCAAGCGATCGCCGCGGCGCTGGACGACTTGCAGGCGAGGACGGGGCTGGACATCCCGATCCATGTTGACGGGGCATCCGGCGCTTTCGTGGCGCCGTTCCTGAGCCCTGATCTGGTGTGGGACTTCCGGTTGCCGCGGGTGCATTCGATCAGCACGTCGGGGCACAAGTACGGGCTGGTCTATCCGGGCATCGGCTGGGTGGTGTGGCGCTCGGCCGACCTTCTTCCCGACAGCCTGGTCTTCCGGGTGTCGTATCTCGGCGGAGAGATGCCGACGCTGGCGATCAATTTCTCCCGGCCCGGCGCGCAAGTGCTGCTGCAGTACTACAACTTCCTGCGGCTGGGTTTCGACGGATATCGGCGCGTGCAGCAGACCAGCCAGGACGTCGCGCTGCACCTCTCGAGTGCCATAGCCAAGATGGGACCGTTCGAGCTGCTCAGCGACGGTTCCGACCTGCCCGTGTTCGCGTGGCGCCTGGGCCCTGGCTGCAATGGCATGTGGGACCTGCACGATCTCAGCAACCAGCTCAGGGAGAAGGGCTGGCAGGTGCCTGCGTACCCGTTGCCCGACAACATGAGCGAGACGACCGTCCAACGCATCGTCGTCCGTAACGGCGTGTCCGTGGACATGGCCGACTACCTGCTCGACAACATCCGCGACGCCGTCGGCTTCCTCGAACGCCTGTCCAGCCCGATGCCCCGCGAACAGCGCACCACGAAGGCCTATCACCACTGAGCAGACTGCGGCTTCTGCGGCAGCTATCCCGAAGCGCTCACCCAGCAGGAAGGGTGCGCGCTAGGCCCGTCGGCGAGAGCCTGACGGGCTCCATCGCGCGGTAAGGGGAGCGGAATCATGGCCAAGCCATTCAAGGGCACCATCGATGTCGACATCACCCATTCGACGCCCGACTGGGGACCGTATGCACAGCCCGTGGCGCCCGACGGAGCGCCGAACATCCTGTACATGGTTCTCGATGATGTGGGCTTCTCCGCGATGGAGCCCTTCGGGGGTTTGATCCGCACGCCCAACATCAACCGGATCGCCGACCGCGGGCTGGTCTACTCGAACTTCCATACCACCGCCCTGTGCTCGCCGACCAGGTCGTGCCTGCTGACCGGGCGCAACCACACGACCAACAGCATGGGCAGCATCACCGAAGCGGCCGCCGGGTTCCCGAACTCGAGCGGGCATATCCCCTTCGAGTGCGGCAACATCGCAGAAGTACTCGGTGAGCGCGGCTGGAACACCTTCATGGTGGGCAAGTGGCATCTGACCCCGGAAGACGAGATGAACATGGCGTCCACCAAGCGGCAGTGGCCGCTCGGCCGCGGGTTCGAGAGGTACTACGGATTCCTTGGCGCCGAGACCAACCAGTGGTATCCGGATCTCATTCATGACAACCACCCCGTCGAGCAGCCTGCGACACCGGAGGAGGGCTATCACTTCTCCACCGACATCACCGACCAGGCGCTGGCGTTCATCCGGGACGCGAAGGCTGTCGCCCCGGACAAGCCGTTCTTGCTGTACTACTGCCCAGGCGCGTGCCACGCCCCGCACCATGCCCCCAAGGAGTGGTCGGACAAGTACCGCGGCCAGTTCGACATGGGCTACGAGGCCTATCGAGAGCAGGTCTTCCAGCGGCAACAGGCCCTGGGCATCTTGCCGGAGCAAGCCGAGTTGTCGCCGATCAACCCGTACATCGACCGCACCAGCCGGGACGGCAGGCCCTGGCCTGTGCTCGACACCGTCCGGCCGTGGGAGCCGCTCAGTGCCGAGGAGAAGCGCCTCTTCGCCAGGATGGCCGAGGTATACGCGGGCTTCCTCAGCCATGCCGACAACGAGATCGGCCGGCTCCTCGACTATCTCGAGGAGAGCGGTCAGCTGGACAACACCATCATCGTGCTCGTCTCGGACAACGGCGCTTCGGGTGAAGGTGGCCCGAACGGTTCGGTGAACGAGAACAAGCTGTTCAACGGCCTGCCCGACAAGATCGAGGAGAATCTCGCCTTCCTCGACAAGCTCGGAACGCCGCTCACGTACAACCATTACCCGACCGGCTGGGCGTGGGCCTTCAACACTCCGTTCAAGCTCTGGAAACGGTATTCGAATTACGAAGGCGGCACCGCCGATCCGATGATCGTCTCCTGGCCGGCGAGGATCACGTCCACCGGCGTCCGGCGCCAGTACACGCACGCGATCGATATTGTTCCGACACTTTACGAGTGCCTCGACATCGAACCCCCCGAGACGCTGAAGGGATACACCCAGTTCCCGCTCGAGGGCGTCAGCTTCGCGAAGTCCTTCGAAGATAAAGCCGCTCAGACCGGCAAGACGACCCAGTTCTACTCGATGGGTGGCACAGCCGCGATCTGGCACGAGGGCTGGAAAGCGGCCGCGCTGACACCATCGGCGCCGGACGCGTGGGCCGACTACGCGGGCCAGACGTGGGAGCTTTTCGACACGACGGCCGACCCGAGCGAATGTCACGACCTCGCCGAGAAATACCCCGACAAGCTCCGGGAACTCGTCAACCTGTGGTGGATGGAGGCCGGCAAGTACAACGCCTTGCCGCTGGAGAGCCGTGGCGTCGTGGAGATTCTCGGTACCGAGCGCCCGCAGATTGCCAAGCCGCGGAACCGGTACGTGTACTACCCCGGTACCGCAGAAATTCCAGAGTCGGTCGCTCCCAACATTCGCAACCGGTCGTACACGGTGGCGGTCGAGGTCGACATCGAGTCCGCCGACGCTTCCGGGGTGCTCTTCAGCCACGGTGCACGGTTCGGTGGCCATGCTCTGTACGTCAAAGACGGAAGACTCAAGTACGTGTACAACTGGGTCGGCATGTTCGAACAGGTTGTCGAGTCCACCGAGACCGTCCCGACCGGGCACGTCATCTTGTCAGCGTCATTCAGCCGAGACGGTGACACCATGCCGGCCGAAGGTGCCCTCACGCTGCACTTCGGTGACCGGCAGGTCGGCGAAGGCCGCATCAAGACCCAGCCCGGCAAGTTCTCGATCGCAGGCGAAGGCCTCAACGTCGGCAAGGACACAGCGGAACCGGTCACCGATGACTACGCCGGTACCTCGCCGTGGCCGTTCACCGGCGGCACCATCGTGAAGGCCGCCGTCGACGTCAGCGGCACGCCGTTCGTCGACCTCGCCGAGGAAGCGAGAATGGCCTTCGCCCGCGACTAACGCCCCGGACGTGTCGGCCGGACCTTGCGTAGCGCCTTCGGCATTCCGCCGTCATCGAGGGGTGGGGACGACGGCCACCGGGCAGGTGGCATGGTGCAGTACGCCCAGGCTGACCGAGCCCAGCGAGCCCACCGTGTGGCGGTTGCGGTGACCGACGACCAGCAGGCGCTGGTCGGTCGCGGCCAGGACCAGGCCGGCAACCGGCTGCTCGCGCACCACCTCGGGATAGACCTCGACGTCGGGGTACTTCTCACGCCAGCCGGCGACGGCCTCCGACAGCCACGCCTCCGCCTTCGCGGGGGCCGGCGGTTCCGCGCGCCAGCCCACCAGCGCGCGCAGGTCCGGGCGCCAGATCAGGACGGGACGCACCGGCATCCCGTGCCGGCTCGCCGTAGCGAATGCGAAGGCCAGCACCTGTTCGCTGCTCTCGGTGTCGTCGACCCCGACGACCACGCCGGCGCCCTCCTGCGAGCCCGGGGTCCCTCGCACCACGACGGTGGGGCAGGCTGTGCGGCCGACGGTCTCATTGGCGACCGAGCCGAGTACCGCCGCGCCGAGCCCGTTGTGATGGCGGGTGCCGAGCACCAGCTGGCTCGCCCGCTGCGACTCGTCGACCAGGACGTCGGCAGGGTTGCCGTCGATAGCGGCGCTGGTGATCTCGATGCTGTCGTCCAGCTCGCGCGCACGCGCCACCAGCTTCCCCATGGTGTCGTCGACCATGCGAAGCGCCAGCTCGACGTCGGAGTCCGGTCCCTCCGGAGCGTCCTCGAACGACGGCAGCGTCGATGCGCTGTATTGCCACTGGTAGCAGTACACGAGCCGCAACGGCAGCGCCCAGGCGCGGGCCTCCGCGACCGCCCACTGGAGCGCCGCGTCGGTGCCGGGGGACTCGTCGACGCCGACCACGATGGGCTGGATACCTGTCATAGCAACCTCCTCATGTGGCCGATGCTCGCCGCGCCGAGGTTAGCGCCGACCTTCGACGGCCGGCATCGGGCCTACCGCATGAGACGCAAACACCGGCCTCCGCAACATGGCGGGGGCCGGTGCCTGCTTGGTGCGTTAGCTTGCCAGCGCCGGTACCAGCATCGCCGCGTTCGGCGTGCCGAGACCGGTGACCGGGTCCCATCCTGTGGTGGCGTTGAAGCCCGGGATGGAAGGGTCGGCCTGGTTGTTGCCGGTCGTCACGTCGTAGAAGTACGAGCTGTAGTTCGGACCGGAGGCCAGCGAGTACAGCTTCGGGTTGATCAGCCCGAGACCGTGACCGGCCATCTGGTCGGCGATCGCCACCAGACCGGCCCACTGCGGGGCGCTCGCCGAGGTACCGCCCACGACGTACCAACCTGCACTGCACGGGTCCCCGCCTGGGCAGACCACGCCACCCTCTGCGTCTCCGGGAGCGGTGTCGTACACGAGCACGCCGGTGTGCGAGCTTGCCTGGTACGCGACGTCCGGGACGCCACGCATGGCGCCGATCGCGGTGGACCCACCGGGCAGGGTGTTCTGGTAGTCGGGCTTGGCGAACACGTGGCTGAACCCGCCACCCGCGTCGATCCAGGCGAACTCACGCTTGGACTGGCTCTGGCACTCGGCCGGCGGGTCGACGGTGTCAACGCCCATGCCCGTGAACGGGTTGGTGCACAGGTACGTTCCGCCAACACCGGTGACGAGCGGGTCGGACGCCGGCCACTCCACCGTCGGGAACGGTAGCGTGACCGGGTTCTTCACCGGCGTCTTCTTGCTGTTCGCGGAGCCGCCGTCGCCCGAACTGCCGAGCACCGTCACGCCGCTCGCGGCCGCGGAGACGAAAGCGTGCCGCAGGTTCTGCAGTGCCTTGGTGTTGCTGAACGCCTCCTCGGCCGAGGCGAAGCTCTGCGAGATCACCGTCGCCAAGTGGTTGTCGACGATGTACTGCTCGGCGTTCATCATGGCCGGGAAGCCCTGGACCCCGAGCGTCTCCGCGGGGTTGGTCGTCACGTTGAGGATGTTCGCGCCGGGCGCGATGGAGTGTGCCCACTCGACGTCCAGCGCCGTTTCCAGCGCCCAGATGTTGCGGGTCTGCAGACCGGTGCCGTTGCTACCCGACGGCGGTGCCT
>JBPYES010000352.1:0-13038 GCA_051984825.1 Jatrophihabitantaceae bacterium | reverse complement strand
GGACGAGCAGCCGCAGCAGCCGCACGACCTCGGCGGGCGGGACCCGGAGCTCGGCGCGGGCAGGTTCGATCAGCTTGAGGACAGCGCGGTCGACGGGGTCGTTCGGCCTTCGCGGACGGCTGTGGGACTCGCCGCCGGGATGATGCCGCCCGCGCAGAGCCGTGAGCAGCGCCACGAGATCCGCGACACGCGCCTGCAGCAGGCGCACCGCCAGCGTCAGCCGTTCGCGCAGCGGCAGGGACAGGTCGATTTCGTCGAGCTGGGCCACCACGGACACGGGATCGAATGCCGCCTCGACTACGGCGTCGATCAGCGCGGCCTTGTCCGGGAAGACACGGAAGATCGTCCCCTCGGCGACGTCGGCCGCCTCGGCGATCTGCCGGGTGCTCACGTCCGCGCCGTTCTCGCGGATCAAGGGGAGTGTGGCTGCGATCAGCGCCGCACGACGCTCAGCAGGTGGTAACGGCCTGGCACGGCGGCGGGCGGCATCGATCACGTTCGCCAGCGTACTCGACTGAGTGAGAACTCACTCAGTCATTTCTCAGGACGTCTTGGCCTTCTTCGCCGGCGCCTTTTTCGCGGCCTTACGGGGCGCGGCCTTACGCGGTGCGCGCTTCGTGGCGGGGCCCCGAGCGCGCCGCTCCGCGAGAAGCTCGGCCGCACGGTCGACGGTGAGCTCGTCGACCGAGTCACCGCGGCGCAGCGACGCATTCGTCTCGCCGTCGGTGACGTACGGGCCGAACCGGCCGTCCTTTACCACCATCGGCTTGCCAGTCGTCGGATCATCACCGAGCTCACGCAGCGGAGGCGCGGCCGCGGTTCGGCGCCCCCGTGTCTTGGGCTGCGCGAACAGCGTGCGGGCCTCGTCCAGGGTGACCGTGAACAGCTGCTCCTCCGACTCGAGCGAGCGCGAGTCGGACCCCCTCTTGACGTACGGCCCGTAACGGCCGTTTTGCGCTGTCACTTCCTCACCGTCGACATCACCGAGCACCCGGGGCAGCGTCAACAGCCGTTTCGCATCGTCGAGCGTGACCGTGTCCGGTGACATCGACTTGAACAACGAAGCCGAGCGCTCCCCGTCCGTGACATACGGCCCGTACCGGCCGGACTTGGCGGTAACCTCCCGGCCGTCGTCGGTGACGCCGAGCGCGCGGTCGCCGGACGGGGCCTTCAGCAGCTCCTCAACCTTCTCCCGAGTCAGCTCGTCGGGGGGCAGGTCGTCAGGTATGGACGCACGCTCGCCGGTCTCGGCCGCACCACGCTGCAGGTACGGTCCGTACCGTCCGACGCGCACCACGACGTCGTCGAACAGCGGGATCGAATTGACGCCACGCGCGTCGATCTCTTCCAGGCGCGACTCGATCAGCCGCTTCAGCCCGCCCTGGGCGGAAATCCGCTTCGGATCGGTCACCGCGCCGTTCGCGCCGAAGTAGAAGCGGCGCAGCCACTCGACCCGGGACAGCTCGCCGTCAGCGATGGAGTCGAGGTCGTTCTCGACGCTGGCGGTGAAGCCGTAGTCGACGAGCCGGGCGAAGTACGCCTCGAGCAGCCCGATCACAGCGAACGCCGTCCAGCTCGGTACCAGGGCGGCACCCTTCTTCCAGACGTAGCCGCGGTCCTGGATGGTCTGCAGGATCGACGCGTACGTCGACGGCCGGCCGATCCCGAGCTCCTCGAGCGCCTTGACCAGCGAAGCCTCGGTGTAGCGCGCCGGCGGCGTCGTGGTGTGCCCCTCCGCCTCGAACGCGACGGCGTTGAGCGGCTGGGCTCGCTCGAGTCGGGGCAGCCGCTTCTCGGCGTCGTCCTTCTCAGCTTGTTCGTCGACGTCCTCGACGTAGGCGCGCATGAAGCCGGGGAACGTGATGGTGCGCCCGGATGTGGCGAACACCGCCGACTCGCTGGTGACCGACATACCGCCCAGGCGCACCGACACAGTGGTTCCGACCGCGTCCGCCATCTGCGAGGCGAGCGTTCGTTGCCAGATGAGCTCGTAGAGACGGAACTCGTCGCGACTGAGCTGCGCGGCGACCTCACCAGGAGTCCGGAAAGTGTCGCCGGAAGGGCGGATCGCCTCGTGCGCCTCCTGTGCGTTCTTGACCTTGCGGGTGTAGATGCGTGGCTCGGCCGGGACGTACGCGTCGCCGTAGAGTTCGCGGGCCTGCTGCCGTGCGGCGGCCAGCGCGGTCTCGGACAGGTTCGTGGAGTCCGTCCGCATATAGGTGATGAAGCCGTTCTCGTACAGCCGCTGCGCGACGCGCATCGTTGTCGCCGATGACCAGCGCAGCTTGCGGCCGGCCTCCTGCTGGAGCGTCGACGTCATGAAGGGCGCGTACGGGCGGCGGCGGTAGGGCTTCTCCTCAACGCGGGTGACCTCGAAAGGCTGGCCGGCAAGGCGCGCGGCGAGGCCACGCGCGCCCGCCTCGTCCAGATGCAGCACGTCCGACGGCGCGCGGCCGGTGTTGGGGTCGAAGTCGCGTCCGGTGGCGACCCGCATGTCGTCGAGGGTGACCAGGGTGGCGGTGAACGTCTCCGGGTCGCCGGGGTTGGGGCTGACCGGGGCGAAGGTGCCTTCGACGTCCCAGTACTCGGCGGACCGGAACCGCATCCGGGCCCGCTCCCGCTCGACCACGATGCGGGTGGCGACCGACTGCACGCGGCCCGCCGAGAGCCGCGGCAGGACCTTCTTCCACAGGACCGGGCTGACCTCATAGCCGTAGAGGCGGTCGAGGATGCGACGGGTCTCCTGGGCGTCGACGAGGCGCTCGTCGATGTCGCGAGGCGCGGCCACGGCCTCGGCGATGGCATGCGGGGTGATCTCGTGGAAGACCATGCGCCGGACCGGCACCTTCGGGCGCAGCGTCTCGACGAGGTGCCAGGCAATAGCCTCGCCTTCGCGGTCCTCGTCCGTGGCGAGGTAGAGCTCGTCGGAATCCTTGACGAGCGCCTTGAGCTTGTTGACCTGCTGGCGGCGGTCGGGGCTGACGACGTACAGCGGCTCGAAGTCGTTCTCGGTGTCGACTCCGAGCCGGGCCCACGCCTGGCCCTTGTACTTGGCAGGGACATCGGCTGCGTTGCGCGGCAGATCGCGGATATGGCCGATCGACGCCTCGACGGTGTACCCCTTGCCGAGGTATCCGCCGATCGTCTTGGCCTTGGCCGGCGACTCGACGATCACCAGCTTGGTGCCGGCGCCCGTCTTCGCTTTCGTCGCCACGTGCTACTCCTCGTTACTGTCTCGTCTCGGTTGCCTGGACGGGCGGACGGTACATCACACCCGTGACCGTGCGTTGAACGGTACGGGCGAACGACCTATGCCGCTAACGCGTTGCGGGGGCGCTTGTCTCGCCGCGCCCGCGATCGCTCCAGCTTGCACGCCGGTCCGCGCCGGCTCGCAGCTGGGCTCATCCCTCGCTCAGCCGGGCCAGTCTGCGCCGGCGTCCATGGGCGGCTCGCCGAGCAACTCGGCCAACCGGCGCAGCCGCTTGACCGAGGTGATCCGCCACCCCGGTCCAGGACGGTTGGTGAGCGACACAGCGGCGAGGCCTAGCCGGGCCAGCTGCGCCCCGGCGACCAAGTGGATGGAATCGGCGGATCCCGTGGTGCTGATCAGATAGCCGGCGCCATCGGCACGTCCAGCCGCGATCGCCCACAGTCGCAGCGCGCCCGCGGTAAGGACCAACCCGGGCGGCGCTCCCTGGTTGGCGCCGCGCGTCCACCGGGCCGCCTGCGGCGACAGCGCCGCGCAGAACGCCGTCCGCGCGACGAATCCCTGGTGCGCAGGCTCGACCGCACCCGTCTGCGCGGCGACGCCCCGGGTGGCGAACTCGCCCCCCAGCGCGACGGCCCGCCACATGTCGGCGACGACGATGGACAGCCGGGCGGTGCCGCCGAGGCGTGCCCAGTGGCCGCCGCCGAGCAGCACGCCGTCCAGGTCGTCGAGCACCGGCTCGGCGGCCTCCGCCCCGAACAGCGAGAACTGCACGGCACCACTGCCCTTCACGCGAGCGCTCATCGGCGTCAAGCGTGGCAGAGCGGCAGCCCATCGCGCGTTCGCGCAACGCCCGGCGGAGCATCGTCGCCGACGTGGCCGCGTCCCCCCGTTGGCGCGCGCCGGTGCTCAGGCGGCGGAGACCGGCTCCTGCTTCACTGACTCCGGCTGGTTGCCGATGGAGATCTTGCGCCGCTTCGACACGACAATCGCCGCGACGATGACGCCGAAAGCGATGATCGCGAACAGCGCCCGCAGACCGGCCGACGCGCTGCTTCCGATGCTCAGCTTCACCACGGCCGGAGCGATCAGCACGGCGACCAGGTTCATGACCTTGATCAGCGGGTTGATGGACGGCCCTGCGGTGTCCTTGAACGGGTCGCCGACCGTGTCGCCGATAACCGTGGCAGCATGCGCGTCGCTGCCCTTGCCGCCGTATGTGCCGTCTTCGACCGTCTTCTTGGCGTTGTCCCAGGCACCGCCGGAGTTGGCGAGGAACACCGCCATCAAGACGCCGGCGGAGATAGCACCGGTGAGGTAGCCGGCAAGTGGCGCTACGCCGAACGTGAACCCGATCGTGATCGGCCCAAGGATCGCCAGCAGGCCGGGGGTGGCCAACTCGCGCAGCGAGTCCTTCGTGCAGATGTCGACGACCCGGCCGTACTCGGGGCGCTCGGTGCCGGCCATGATGCCCGGCCGGGTGCGGAACTGCTCGCGGACCTCGAACACGACGCGCCCTGCGGCGCGGCCGACGGCGCTGATGGCCAGCGAACTGAATAGGAACACCACGGACGCGCCGATGATCATCCCGACCAGATTGTTGGGCTGAGTCAGATCGGTGATGAATGCGAAATTGGTGGGAGCGGGCGTTACCCCGGTCTTGTCGAGCGCGATTCTGACGGAGTCGGAGAACGACCCGAACAACGCTGTTGCGGCAAGCACCGCGGTGGCGATCGCGATGCCCTTGGTGATCGCCTTCGTGGTGTTTCCGACCGCGTCCAGGTCGGTCAGGACGCGCGCGCCCTGCTCGTCGATGTCGCCGCTCATCTCGGCGATGCCCTGGGCGTTGTCAGTGACGGGGCCGAACGTGTCCATCGACACGATGACTCCCGCCGTGGTGAGCAACCCGCAGCCGGCGAGCGCCACCGCGAACAGCGCGACCGCGATCGAGCCGCTGCCGAGCAGGAACGCACCGAACACGGCGAGCGCGATCAGGATCGCGGTGTACACCGCCGATTCCAGGCCGAGGGCCACGCCGCCGAGGATCACCGTCGCCGGGCCGGTGAGCGACGTGCCGGCGAGATCGCGGACCGGACGGCGCACCGTGTCGGTGAAGTAGCCGGTCAGCTGCTGGATCACCACGGCGAGCACGATGCCGATCAGCACGGCCACGAACGCGATGACGCCGGGGTTGCCCTTGCTGTCCGGGACGCCGTGGAAGCCGGAGAACTTGCTGGGCAGATACGAGAAAGCGACGATCGCAACCAGCACCAGCGACACCGCCGCCGAGATGAAGAAGCCCCGGTTGATCGCGACCAGGCCGTTGCGGTCGGTACTGCGCAGCCGGGTGGTCATCACGCCGACGACCGAGCTGATGACGCCGACGCCGCCGATGATCAACGGCAGCAGCAGACCCTTGGCGCCGAACGCCGTCTGGCCGAGGATCAGCGCCGCGACGAGGGTCACTGCGTAGGACTCGAACAGGTCAGCGGCCATGCCCGCACAGTCACCGACGTTGTCGCCCACGTTGTCGGCGATGGTGGCCGCATTGCGTGGGTCGTCCTCGGGGATGCCGGCCTCGACCTTGCCGACCAGGTCCGCCCCGACGTCGGCCGCCTTGGTGAAGATGCCGCCGCCGACACGCATGAACATCGCGAGCAGCGCACCGCCGAAACCGAAGCCTTCGAGCACGGTCGGCGCATGGTCGTTGAAGATCAGCAGCACGATCGATGCCCCGAGAAGTCCCAGGCCGACGGTGAGCATGCCGACGATGCCGCCGGTACGGAACGCCGTCTGGAAGCCGCCTTCGGCCTTCCCACCGCGCGCTGCCGCCGCGACGCGCACGTTGGCCTGGGTAGCGAGCGTCATGCCGATGTAGCCCACCGTGGCTGAGAACACCGCGCCTACGAGGAAGAACAATGCGCGCCCGAACTGCACAATAAATCCGCCGTCGTTGACAGGCAGCGCGAGCAGTAATAGGAACACAATCACGGCAAAGATGCTGAGCGTACGGAATTGCCGATTCAGGTATGCGCGGGCGCCTTCCTGCACGGCATGCGCGATCTCTTGCATCTTCGGGGTGCCTTGATCCGCCTTGAGCACGTTCTGGACGAGCCAATAGGCGAACCCAAGGGCGGCAAGGGCTACGACGAGAATCACGGCAACCAGGCCGTGCTCGCCGCCGGAGATCGCCGGGGCGGCGACTACGGAGTGATTGGCGAGCGCCATGCAGAACTCCTTAATAATGCTGTGCGTGCTCGAGGCGTCGGTGTCGCGCAGCGCCTGCGTCGGAAACCGACGCGGCGGGACATGATCCGGGCGAGTCTAGCGTTGCATGTGAACCAGTCCGCGCCGCAGGTCACCGAGCGTGAGCCCGAACCCCTTCGGCCGGCCCGGTCTGCGGCGCGCGAGGCGCCGGCGCGCCGCCCGGGCCGTCACACGCCGCAGTCGCGTTAGCCGTTTGCCTGCTCCGACGCGATGGCCGGTTCCGCGGCGAGTCGTCCGGCTCGCGCGGTACCGACGACGCGCTCCGCGCCGAGCACGGGTAGCCGCACCGCGAGGCTCACCGTCACGTCGACCGTGCCCGTGCGGCCGTCGGGCTCAAGGTTCGCGCGGCACCGCACCAGCGTGGCTCCGTTGGCCGCCGCCAGCGCTGCCGCTGCGGCACAGCCGTCGCCGCCGACCCCGATCCGCCCCGCCGCTGCCAGGGCAGCGAAGTCAGCAGCCGACTCCGCACGATGTCGTGCCAGCACGGCCGCGGTGCGCATGGATGTGGCGACGCCGATCAGCAGCACTAGCGCGGAGCACGCGAGCACCCACACACTTGCCGAGCCCCGGTCTGCCCGAGAGCCGGGAGTCACGGCGGCACGCCGGCGGGCTCGTCCGGCTCCGCCGCGGCGACCGCCTGCTCCACCACGTGCAAAGCCGGCAGCCAGCCACCCATCGGATGCACCGCGACCCGCACGCTGGCGACGACCTGATCACCGGATCGGCTGATGCTGACCGCGGCGCCCGGCGCAACTCGCGCGGCGAGCCTCGACCCGGTTGCGGGGTCGCCGCGCGCCGCAGCACGCGCGGCCTCGCGCGCGGCGTCCGCTGCGCGAACCCGCTGCCCAGCGACGGAGACGGCAGACAATGCCACGCCGAGCAAGATCATCAGCACCGGCATTGCAGCCGCCATCTCCGCGGTGACCATCCCCGCCTCGCGGGGGGCACGGCTTACCGAAGGGCGGCTGCGACGCGTCCGCCCGCGGCTAGATCGCATGCAGCGCCGACTGGATGATCGAGCTCAACGCGGCCTCTACGGTGCCGCTGCGCACGACCTTGTACAGCACCGCCGCGAAGGCAACCGCTGCAACGGTCCCGACGGCGTACTCGGCGGTGGTCATTCCGCGCTCGAACGTGTTACGAATTGTCGTCGCCCGCTGGGCGATTCGTTTCACCAGACTCATGTGAGCAAGCCAAGCGAGTCGGCACGTTGCGTTCAGCACCCTGGAGCGATCTGTGGACGACACACGCCGCTGTGGACAGCCAGCTTGACAGGTCGGCTTGCTCGCAGTAAACGCGACACCTGGTAAGTGCGCGGGACCAGGGCTGGGGCTGCGGCGCACCCGTTACACGGTTGTTAGCGGTGCCGCGCGATGCTACTGGTATGACCAGAACGGAAGGAGTGCGAGCATGAAGCGAACGCTGGCCATTGCGAGCGCAGCGGCGATCGCAGGCGGCGTCACCGCATTTTCCCTGGCGTCTTATGCGACGTCCGGCAACACGTCCTCTGGGTCCCCGCCGTCGTCCGATGACGTCTACGCCGCGGCTGTGTCGACAGCCGCGCCGGCAACGCCGAACGGGCAACGTCAGTTGTTGCACGGTGAGCGCGTCGTGAAGGACAAGGACGGCAAGATCATCACCATCGACGTCCAGCGCGGTGCGGTCACCGCCGCCTCGCCGTCGAGCATGACGGTGCGCAGCTCCGACGGCACGACGTGGACGTGGACGCTCAACAGCAACACCAAGGTGCGTGGAGCCGACCTGAAAAAGGAGGCCACGTCCAACATCAAGGTCGGCAATACCGTGGCAGTCGCCGGTCAGCGCACCGGCGACACCCGCACCGCGCGGGCCGTCGGCGACCCGCCGCCGAACCTGACCAACCTGCGCCGGGACCTGCGGCACCTGCGCCGGGATATGCGGCGACTCCACGGGCACTGATACGAACAGCGGCTGCCTCGCCTAGCGGGGCAGCACGGCGGTGATTTCCAGGCCGCCGTCCGGGAGCGCGCGTGCGAAACGCCAGCCGCCGTGCGCGGCCACGATCGCCGCGACGATCGAGAGTCCCAGCCCGTGCCCGGTGCGCTCGGCGTCGAGCCGGCGAAACGGCACGAACAGCTGCTCGACCATCTCGGATGGCACCAGAGGACCGGAGTTGCTGATGCGCAGCATGGCTGTATGCCCGTCGGTTGCCGTCTCGACACGGACCCATCCATTCGGAACGTTATGCCGTAGGGCGTTGTCGACGAGGTTGGCGGTGAGCCGTTCCAGCAGCGCCCGGTCGCCGCGTGTCGGCGCGCTATGTAGGAGCGACTCGACGGTCACCTCACGCGTCGGTGCCGCGGCCAGCGCGGCTCGGGCGACGGCAGCGAGGTCGACCTCGTCGAAGCGCTCGACGCCTGCCTGACTGCGAGCGAGCGTCAGCAGGCTCGCGATCAGGTGCTCGTTGCGGTCAGTGGCGTCGCGCAGTCGCACCGCCATCGTGCGCAGCTTCTCGACGCTGGGCTCGGGATCGTCCAACGCCACGTCGATCGCGGCGCGCTGCACCGTGAGCGGCGTGCGCAACTCGTGGGACGCGTTCGCGACGAACTGGCGTTGCGCGTCGAATGCACTCGACAGCCGGTCGAGCATCGCATCGAACGTATCCGCGAGCTCCTTCAGCTCATCCGGCGGACCAGCCAGGTTGATCCGCTCGTCGAGATTGTGTGTGGACAGCCGTTGCGCGGTGGCCGTGATGTCGCGCAGCGGCCGCAGCGCGCGCCCCGCAACGGCCCAGCCGAGCCCGCCCGCCACTACGGTCACGATCGCCAGCGCGATGAGCGACCCGACGAGGAGCTCGTGGAGGGCACGGTCGCGCTGGTTGGTCAGCTCGGCGAGCAACAGCTGGCGGACCTCGCGCCGCACGGCAACACCGCCGACGGGGATGCGCGGCACCCGTGGGATGCGTCGCGAAAGCAGCACATAGACGATCGTCAGCATCGCCACGCCCGCGGCGAAGAAGAGCGCGCCGTACAGCGCGGTCAAGCGCCACCGGAGCGTCGTCATCAGCGCATCCGGTATCCGGCGCCCGGCACCGTGTCTATGATCGGCGGATCGCCGAGCTTGCGGCGCAGCCGCATGACGGTGACGCGCACCGCGTTGGTGAACGGGTCGGCGTTGACGTCCCATACCCGCTCGAGCAGATCCTCGCTGGTCACGAGGGTGCCCTGGGCGCCGAGCAGCACCTCGAGCACGCCGAACTCCTTGCCGGACAAGGTGATGTCGCGGCCGGCCCGCGTCACGGTACGGCGCGCCGTGTCGAACATCAGGTCGCCGTGGACCATGACGGGCGCTACTGCGGGATGAGTGCGTCGCCCCAGTGCACGGATGCGTGCCACGAGCTCGCTGAAAGCGAACGGCTTGGCTAGGTAGTCGTCGGCGCCGAGGTCGAGACCCTCCACACGGTCCTCCAGCGACCCTGCGGCTGTGAGCATGAGCACTCGAGTGGGGGCGTCGCTTGCTACGACCGCCCGGCAGACGTCGTCGCCATGCACCACCGGCAAGTCGCGATCGAGTACCAGCACGTCGTAGCGGTTCACCGCCAGCTGCTCCAGCGCCTGCCCGCCATCGAACGCCGAGTCAACCGCGATCCCTTTGGCGCGCAGGCCTTCCACGAGGATCTCGACAAGCGCCTTCTCGTCCTCGGCAACCAGAACCCGCATGTATCCAGCCTCCTGCCGTCGCCGTAACGGTGGCATAACAGGTGGCAAGGCAGCGAACCGTCAAGGCACGGGCCAGCGTCCGGTGTCCGCAGCCATACTTCGGCGTACGGCGAATGCGTGAGCGCTCGTGGCTGTCGCCTACGGCGTACCGGTCAGCACACCGTGCGCAATGCCGACGATCACCGGCAGCACACCTAGGCAGGCGAAGGCAGGCAGGAAACACAGTCCGAGCGGCGCCATCGCCCACACCCCTGCACGGTGCGCCCGAGCCAAGGCCGCCGCCCGGGCATCGTCGCGCAACTCGGCGGCGAGCAGCTCGAACCCGCGGGCGAGGCGCAGCCCACTCTCGGCACTGCGGACCGCGGCACCCGCCACAGGCGCGAGCACGGAGTCGGACAGTGAGGCCCACGCCACGGCCGGATCAGCACCGAACCGCAGCAAGCCAGCCACCAGCCTCAGCCGTTCGCCGTGATCGTCACCGGCAACCGGCGCGACGACCGCAACTGCTGCGGTCACAGGCTGGCCGCTGTGCAGCGCCGCTGCCAGCAGATCCAGGACCAGCGGGACCCGCCGCACCGCATCCGGCGGCGCACGCACCACGGCACGAGCCTGCGCGAGACCGATCAGCCGTCCGACGAGCGGCGCGACCGCCAAGCCTCCCAGTCCGCCACGGACCGGGCCGAACAGAACGACACCCGCGGCCAGCACTGCGCCGGCGCCGAGACACCGCAGTACGGCGGGGGGCACCCGGCGACTTGACACCGTTCCCATGCGCAATGTGCGCGTCAGTCGCGCCGGGGACTTGCGCCGACCCGACAACCAGATTGCCGCCGCCAGCAGGCACAACGCGACACTCATGAACGTTCCGCCGAGCTGATCAACGCAGTCGTCCATGTAACACCAAGAGCGTCGAGGAGGACGCCTGCGCAGAGGAGCAGCCTCCCGGCGGCCGTATCGAAGAGGACATGCAGCGGTCGGGCTCCCATGGCCACACCGAGGAGGACGCCGAGAACCGGCAGCCCGGCAAGCAGGGCAGCTGAGGAGCGGGGGCCGGCCAAGGCGGCTGCTACCGCCCTACGCTGCGTGCGCCGCGCATGCACGTCATCGTCAACACGCGCCAGCACGCTGCCGATCGGCACACCGAGCTCGGTCGTCAGCTGCCACGCCTGCGCGATCATGACCATCTCCTGGTCGCCGTTCAGGCGCGACACCGCCGCGACAACGTCATCGCCCTCGGCGACCGCATGGGCGCAGGCTTCGAACACCTCCCGATACACGCCTGCGACGGAGGCGGCAGCCCCCAGGGCCGCAGGGCCGGAGCTGCCCACGTCCAATTCGGCGCGCAGCAGTCGCAAGGCCGCCGACAGGTCACGGTCGCGTGCCCGGGCCTGCCCGCTTCGGACAGCCCGTCCCACGCCGGAAAGGCATGCCGCTGTTGCTACGGCGGCGGCCACGCCGACGGCAGGACCACGCCACAGCACAGCCAGCAGGCCAGCGGCCAAGGCCACGCCGACGGCCCAACCACGCGACGGGGCGGCAACACGCCAGTACCGTCGCGGGCCATGTCCTGCCGTGCCGGCCAGCCGAGACCTGGCAGCCATCTCGCGGAGTCGCCGCTCGCCGGGGTGCCGGGTCGGCCACGCGACGAGCGCAACCGCGGCCAGGACCAATGCCACGGTCAGCACAGCAATCCGCCTGGGTCGACGCCGCGATCGGCCAATCGCTCGATCAGCGCGCCGGCTCGCCGTTCTGGGCCCCGTACGCACGACCACACCGGCGCCACAACTAGCTCATCGCCGACTCGCTCGAGCACGCCGATCTCGGCTACCCGGCGATCGCCCGAGCGTGTGCGTCGCAGATGTAGCACGACGTCGAGCGCACTGGCCGCTTGACTCGTGACGGCCGCCTGCGACAACCCGCCGAGCGCGCCCAATGCGTACAGGCGAGCCGGTACATCGGCTGCCGCGTTTGCATGTAGCGTCGCGGCGCCGCCCTCATGCCCGGTGTTGAGCGCGACGAGCAACTCGACGATCTCGGCACCCCGGAACTCGCCGACAACCAGGCGGTCCGGGCGCATGCGCAACGCCTGGCGCACCAGGTCGCGCAGCCCGACTGCGCCCGAGCCCTCGACGTTCGGCGTCCGCGTGACCAGCCGCACCACGTGCGGGTGCGATGTGACCAGCTCCGGTGCGTCCTCGATCACGAGCAGTCGCTCCGACGGTGGCACGCAGCCGAGCAACCCGCCTAATAGCGTTGTCTTGCCGCTGCCGGTCCCGCCGCTGATCACCAGCGTTAGGCGCGCTGCGACGGTGGCACGCAGCAGCTCGCCCACTCGCGCCTCGACCAGCTCGCGCAGGTCGAAGCGGCGGCGGGCCAACACACGTAACGACAGCGTCGTCCGCGATGCGATCGGAGGCAGCACGGCGTGCAGCCGGGTGCCGTCGGGCAACCTGGCATCGACCCAGGGCGAGGCGTCGTCCAAGCGGCGTCCGGCCGCTGCGGCCAGGCGCACAGCCAGCCGGCGCACCGCGGCGTCGCTGGTGAACCGCACCGGGGCGCGTTCTAGACCGCGCCCACGGTCGAGCCACACGTCGTCGGGACCGTTGACCAGCACGTCGCTCACCCCCGGCAACGCGAGCAGTGGCTCCAGCGGGCCGGCGCCGGCCACCTCGGCAGTGACGTCGCGCTCGATCGCGGCCAGCGCGGTGTCGTCGGCGATCACTGACGCCCGACTCTGCTCGTTTCGCACGGCGGCGCCGACCGCCCAGGGCTCCGACGCGCTGCGCGCCAGCCGCTGCCGTACCCGATCGACGAACGCGAGCTCGGTCACGACTGCACCGCGTCCAGCACACCGCGCGCCACTCT
>JBPYES010000351.1:0-3596 GCA_051984825.1 Jatrophihabitantaceae bacterium | reverse complement strand
GGCTCCTGCTCGTGGTTCTCTGCGGGGCGCTGTTCCTTGACGGACTCGACATCTCCATGGTCGGCGTGGCCCTGCCGTCCATCGGCTCGGACCTAGGCATGTCGGCAAGCTCGCTGCAGTGGATCGTGAGCGGCTACGTGCTCGGCTACGGCGGCTTCCTCTTGCTGGGAGGCCGAGCATCGGATCTACTCGGCCGCCGGCAGGTGTTCCTTACCGCGGTTGCGGTGTTCGGGGCAGCGTCCGTCGTCAGCTCGGTGCTCAGCAACGACTTCGCCTTGATTGCGCTGCGCTTCCTCAAGGGCGCCTCGGCGGGCTTCACGGTGCCGGCGGGCCTCTCGATCATCACTACGACGTTCGCTGAAGGCCGGGCCCGCAACCGGGCGCTGTCGATCTACACGATGTGCGGGGCGAGCGGCTTCTCGCTCGGCCTCGTGTTCGGCGGACTGCTCACCGAACTGGGCTGGCGGGAGACCTTCCTGCTGCCGGGACCGGTCGCGATCGCGCTCGTGATCGTCGGCTTTCGGGTCATCCCGCGGGTGCCACGCGAGCCGGTGCGCTGGGCCCAACTCGACGTGGCCGGCGCGCTCACCAGCACCGCGTCGCTGCTCGTCCTCGTCTATGCGGTCGTCGAGGCGCCGCAACGCGGCTGGGGCAGCGTGACGACAATCGGGCTGCTCGCGCTGAGTGTCGTGCTCATGGGGGTCTTCGTCTTCATCGAGCGGCGGCACCCGCACCCGCTGGTGCGGCTGGGCATCCTGCGCTCGGCGTCGCTGCTGCACGCGAACGTGTCGGCGGCCGTGATGTTCGGTGGATACGTCGCCTTCCAGTTCCTCGTGACGCTTTACGTGCAGGACTCGCTCGGCTGGTCGCCGATCGGCATGGCCATGGGCTTCCTGCCGGCCGGTCTCATCGTGGTGGCCAGCGTGTCGCGCATCGGCCCCCTGCTGGGGCGGGTCGGCACGACGCGGCTGATCATGGCCGGACTGCTGGCGTTCGTCGCGGCCTACGCGCTGTTCTTGCGGGTGGAGCCGGGCATGGCCTACGTCAGCTTCCTGCTGCCGACGATGCTGCTGCTCGGGATCGGCTTCGCGCTGGTGTTCCCGTCGGTGAACGTCCAGGCGACGTCCGGCGTGGCCGACCACGAGCAGGGGCTGGCGTCCGGGCTCGTCAACACCAGTATCCAGATCGGCGGCGCCATCGTCCTGGCCGTCGTCACTGCCATCGTCGGTAACGGCGGCGGGGCGCCGAAGGGCCAGCTGCTTCCGCACATGACAACGGCGCTGACCGTGGTGGTCGGCGTGTCGGTGCTGGGCCTGCTGGTGACGGCCGTGCGGCTCCGTCCCCGGCGGGCAGTACCGGCTGTCGAACCTGCCTGACCCGGCTCAGCCCCAGCGGGCCCCGGCGCGCCAGCCGCCGGGGCCCGCTCGCCACAGCTGCCGATGCGCATGCGCCGGGTCGGCCCACCGCCCGCGCTGTTCCGGCTGCGGCGCGGCTTCCGTATCGGCGCCAGCCGCAGTGACGATCGCGGTGAGCGCGGCGAGTTCCTCCGGGGTGGGCTCGCCCCGGACGATGCGAAGCTGCACGCTCACAACGGGATGTTCCCGTGCTTCTTGGGCGGCGGCGCCTGGCGCTTGTTGCGCAGCATGCGCAGCGACCGGATGACGTACGAGCGCGTCTTCGACGGCGGGATCACCGAGTCGACGTAGCCGCGCTCGGCGGCAATGTACGGATTGACGAGTGTGTCCTCGTAGTCCGCGACTACCCGCGCCCGCAGGGCATCAGGCTCGGAGGACGCCGCCAGTTCGCGCCGGTACAGGATGTTCGCCGCGCCCTGGGCGCCCATGACGGCGATCTGCGCCGTGGGCCAGGCGACGTTGACGTCCGCGCCCAAATGCTTCGAGCCCATCACGTCGTACGCGCCGCCGAACGCCTTGCGCGTCACAATCGTGATCTTCGGGACCGTCGCCTCTGCGTAGGCGTAGATCAGCTTGGCGCCGTGGCGGATGATGCCCCGGTGCTCCTGGCCGACACCGGGCAGGAATCCGGGCACGTCCACGAACGTGATGATCGGGATATTGAAGGCGTCGCAGGTACGCACGAACCGGGCCGCCTTCTCGGACGCGTCGATGTCCAGGCAGCCTGCATAGTGCATCGGCTGATTGCCCACTATGCCGACCGGATGTCCTTCCATCCGGCCGAATCCCACGACGACGTTCGGAGCGAACAGGGCGTGCACTTCGAGGAATTCCCTGTCGTCGAGCAGGTGCTCGATGATCTCGTGCATGTCGTAGGGCTGGTTGTCGGAGTCGGGGATGATTCGGTCGAGGAACGAGTCGTCGACATCGAGGTCCGCGGGTGCGTCGTACGCCGGCAGGGGGTCCAGGTTGTTGCTCGGCAGGTAGGAGAGCAGCGCCTTGGCGTAGTTGATCGCGTCGTCCTCGTCAGAGGCGAGGTAATGCGCATTGCCGCTCGTGGTGTTGTGTGTGCGGGCGCCGCCCAGTTCCTCGAGTGTGACGTCCTCGCCGGTCACCGTCTTCACCACGTCGGGTCCGGTGATGAACATCTGCGAGGTCTGGTCGACCATGACCACGAAATCGGTGAGCGCCGGTGAGTACACATGACCGCCGGCTGCGGCGCCCATGATCAGCGAGATCTGCGGGACGACGCCAGACGCCTGGACGTTCCGGTAGAAGATCTCGCCGTACAGGCCGAGGCTGACCACGCCTTCCTGGATGCGCGCGCCGCCGCCCTCGTTGATGCCGATCACCGGGCAGCCGTTGCGCAGTGCGAAGTCGAGCAGCTTGACGATCTTCTCGCCGTACACCTCGCCGAGGCTGCCCCCGAACACGGTGACGTCCTGGCTGAACACGCACACCGGCCGGCCGTCTACCGTGCCGTACCCCGTGACGACGCCGTCGCCGAACGGACGGTTGCTATCCATGCCGAACGTCGTCGAGCGATGCCGCGCGAACTCGTCGAGCTCGATGAACGATCCCTCGTCGAGCAGCGCCTCGATCCGCTCGCGAGCGGTCTTCTTGCCGCGCGCGTGCTGCTTCTCGACCGCCCGCGCCGATCCGGCGTGGACGGCCTCGTCGTAACGGCGCTCGAGATCGGCGAGCTTGCCCGCGGTGGTGTGCGGGTCGGGAGCCTGCGGGAGCGGCGGAGCGGCCATGGCAGCCAACGATAGTGCTCGGGCGGGTCTGCCCATGTCGACCGCCCTAGGCTGGGGCGCATGAGCGAGCGAGCATCGCAGGCGGCGCTGCGCGCCGCGGAGGAGCGGAACGAGCGAGCCGATGAGCGCTTCTGCGAAGAGGAGTTAGATTGAGCCGAGCGCCTCTGGAGGTGGCTGCGTTGCAGGCCGGCCTCGAGCCGCCGTGGACGCAGCTGACCGTTGTCGACGAAACCGAGTCGACCAACGTCGACCTGCTCGGCGCGGCGGAGAGCACGCCCGAGGGCGCGGTGCTCGTGGCAGAGCATCAGACCGCGGGACGTGGCCGGCTCGACCGGGCCTGGACGTCGCCGCCCCGGTCCGGGTTGACGTTCTCGGTGCTGGTGCGTCCCGGCACGCCGCTGGCCACCTGGGGCTGGCTGCCGCT
>JBPYES010000350.1:0-6561 GCA_051984825.1 Jatrophihabitantaceae bacterium | reverse complement strand
TCCTTCTATGAAGGCGAATTCGGCGAGGCGCTGCTGGCGATGGCTGCCGGCTACTACACGCCCGAGGATCTCGCGACCGAGCAGGCCGAGTGGGTGACCCCGCTGTCGATGCGGCTCTGGGGATATGACGTCTGGACGACACCGCCGAACAGCCAGGGGTACGTGACGCTTTCCGCCGCGTGGCTGGCGGAGCGCCTCGACCTCCCGGCCGACGCCGCCGACCCGCTATGGGCGCATCTCCTCATAGAGGCCATGCGGCAGGCGGCCTACGATCGCCCGGAGGTTCTCAGCGAGACGGCAGACGGCGCCGCGCTGCTCACCGAGTCGCGGCTGCTTCCCCGGCTGGCTGCGATCTCGAAAAATGCCACGATGGATCTGCATGAGCGCTACGCCCCGGGCGGAACTACTTACCTTTGCGCGGTCGACGGCGATCGCACGGCAGTGTCGCTGATCCAGTCCAACGCCATGGGCTTCGGTTCGCGGCTGGTCGTCGGCAACACCGGTGTGTTCCTGCACAACCGCGGGATTGGCTTCTCGCTCACCGACGGCAGTGTCGCTGAGTTCCGGCCACGTGCCCGCCCGCCGCACACGCTCGCACCGCTGCTGGTGACCGAGCCGTCCGGCGAGTTGCGGTGCGTGCTCGGCACCCAAGGCGGCGACTCCCAGCCGCAGATCCTGCTTCAGCTATTGGCCCGTTTACTCGATCGCGACCAGGATCCGGCTGCGGCACTTGCGCAGGGGCGATGGGTGCTGCGGGGCGAGGAAGACCAGACCTCCTTCAATACGTGGGGTTTCGAGGGTTCGGTGCGGGTAAGTGTGGAGGGTCACGCGCCAGCTGGCTGGGCCGCGGGTTTGGCCGCGCGTGGGCATCGCGTCGAGACCGAGGCCGCGTTCAGTAACGCGTTCGGACAGGCCCAGGTGATCATGGCGGAGCCCGCAGGGTGGGCGGGTGCAGCCGATCTAAGGGCGCTTGCCGAGTCGGTCGGCGGCTTCTGAATCGAATTCGCCGGATACGTCCGGCCCGTGCGCACGGGTAGTTCGCGAGGCTCGGCAACGTAACCATGGACTGGCGGCGTCTTATGGACGTGAGACGCCTGATCACGGGCGCAGCGATGTGCGGGCTGCTGGTGGCTGCAGCTTGCGCCGGCCCCCGCCAGCTGCAGCCCCCGCGCACTGCGGGGGCAGCGCAGCAACTGGTGTCCGTCCACGGATACGTCGGCCTGTTCGGTGGACCGCTCAATGCCAAGACCAGGCGGATGGCTCTCAACAACAGCCCTGACACGGACGCACGCGTCACCGTGTGGTCGGCCGGCAGGCGCCTGGCAGAGACGGTCACCGGAGCTGACGGCCGATTCCTGATCAACCTCATGCCAGGCCGCTACACCGTCAGGGCAGATTGCGGTCAGGCGAAGCCGCTGGTCGTGACGGCAGCGCAAGCTCGGCGGGTCATGCTGTCCTGCGACGTGCCGTGAGCCACGGTCCGGAGTGCGCGACCGTCGCGTCAGCGCGCGAACCTACGGTTCGGTAACCTGCTCTGGGTGACGAGCCCGGGCACGATCGGCGCATCTGCCGCTACGGCGGTTGCCACCGCGGTTGCCGAGCTCAAGCCGCGGCTACGGGGCTGGCTGCACGCCTATGCTGCAGCGGCCTCGATCGTCACCGGAACGGTGCTCGTCGCGATGGCAGCAGCCGTGCGGGGCGGGCCCGGGGGCGCTACGACCGCCGTGTATGCGGCCACGGTGACGCTGCTGTTCGGCACGTCCGCGCTGTACCACCGGTTGGACTGGGGGGCGCGCGGCCGAGCGATCATGAAACGCCTCGACCACTCAATGATCTTCGTGTTCATCGCCGGGACCTACACCCCGGTGGCCGTCCTTACCCTGGGGCGCAGCGCAGCACTCGCCGTGCTTGCCGTGGTCTGGACCGGAGCCCTGTTCGGCGTCATCCTGCAGACGGCCTGGCCACACGCGCCACGCTGGCTGGGGGTGCCCTGCTACATCGCGTTGGGCTGGGTGGCGGTCTTCGTCTTCCCCGACCTGCTGCGCAACGCGGGCGTCGCAGCGTTCGCGCTCATCGCGGCCGGCGGCGTCATCTACACCCTCGGCGCGGTCGTGTACGGGCTAAAGCGGCCCGATCCGTGGCCCGGCACGTTCGGTCACCACGAGGTCTTCCACGCCTGCACGCTGGTGGCCGCGCTCTGTCATTACGTCGCGATCTGGCTGGCGGTCTACCGCTAGCGCCAGGGCATGCCCGCGGCAGACCCGCCCCGCGCGCTCTGCTACCGTGGTCAGCGGTTGTCAGCAGTTCCTTCTTCGGCCGGATGCGCGACGCAGGATTTGTTGCAGTTGCGTCTGTCGCTTTCAGTTCCATCGAGAGCCGTCACCCGCAAAGACCACACCACGCACACGGTGTGCGTGGGCAGCACGGCTCCAACGAAGGAGAGCACGACCATGGCACAGGGCACCGTCAAGTGGTTCAACAGTGAGAAGGGCTTCGGCTTCATCTCCCCCGACGACGGCAGCAAGGACGTCTTTGTCCACTACTCGGCGATCGCCGGCAACGGCTACAAGAGCCTGGAGGACAACCAGCGCGTCGAGTTCGACACCACCCAGGGCCAGAAGGGCCCGCAGGCGGAAAACGTCCGGCCTATCTGAACCGACGCGGCCGCAGGCTTGGAATAGCCGGCCGCACCCGACGTAAGTTGATCGGCCTGGGCGAGGGTCTCGCCCAGGCCGATCATCATTTATCAGACGCACAAAACGAAGCGGCTGACGAGATACGAGATCACCGGATCACAAGCGCCATGCGGGGTGCTGTACCGAATTCGGTGGTGGCATCGCCAATGTCGGTGAAGCCCGCGACCCGATAGAACCCGAGTGCATGAGGGTTGGCGGTGACTTCTATGCGGGAAACGCCGCGTGCTCGCAATACGTCGACGATCTGCGCGACCAATGTTGTCGCAATCCCCCGCCTCATCCAGTTCGGGTCCACGAACAGGTCCTCCAATTCGACACCGTCCCCTGTTGTGCTCCACGTCGCGAAGCCGACCACGAATCCATCTTCTTCGGCAACATACGTACGGCCCTCGGCGAGCCCATCACCGGGAAGGATGAGATGCTCCGGATGGGCCAAGAGTTCGTCCCGGTCGCCGGCATTGGATAGCGACGCGCGGCGATAGATTGCCGCTGCGCCCGGGTAGTCGGCAGGGGTCCCTAGTCGGATCATCACACGGCGCTCTCGAGAAGGTCGATGATTCTCTCCTGCTCGATCTTGGCTTCCTCGGACCCGACACCGCCACGCCCTGTCGTCCGTCGTGCGAGGTCGGACGGGGTCGAACCGTGGTCGTTTCTCGAGCGCGGGTTGGCGCCGGCGCGCAAGAGCGCCTCGACCGCCGCGGAACATCGGTTTCGCACTGCGCGGTGCAGCGGCGTCACTCCCCCTCGGGCTGCTGCGTTCGGGTCTGCGCCCACGTCGATCAGATACTTGATGACCGCCCCCTGCGCGATCGGGTTCCAGTTCGCAGAACCGGGCACACCGATGACCGCGGCATGCAAAGGTTCGCCACCGCGTCGGTTGCGGGCGCGGACGTCAGCGCCGCGCGCAATCAGATCACGGGCAAGCTCGACGTCGTACGCGAACGCGGCGGCGTGCAGCGCGGTATCGCCTTCGTAGACCTGCGCATGACACTCGGCGATGAAGAATTCGTCGCCGCGCGCCAAGCGGGCCGTCGCCAGCCATGGTGCAGTCTCAAGCGAGGCCCTAACGATCGCGTGCTCGCCCGCCGCGATCGCTACGAATAACTCGGCTAGACGTTCGCTGTCGCCCACGCCCGCATCTAACCCCGACAAGGCTCGTACGGCACAGCCGTGCGGTAACACCATCCGGACGGGAGCGGTGCTATCCGGCGAGATAGAGCAGAACCGCTCGTACTCGGCGGTGGACTTCGCTTTCCTCGGTCAGTCCCAGCTTGGCGAAAATCGAATTGATGTGCCGCTCGACTGCCCGGACCGTGACGTGGAGCCGGTTCGCGATCGTTGCGTTGTTCGCGCCAGTGGCCATCTCGGCGAGCACCTCCAGTTCGCGACCGGTCAGGTGGCGCAGCGGGCTGCTGTCCGGACGACTGCGCGCCGCCAGCATCGCCTCGACGATCTGCGGGTCGATCACCGATCCACCGGTGGCAACCGCCCGGACGGCGTCAGCTAGTTGGCCAGGTTGGGCGACTCGCTCCTTGAGCAGGTAGGCCCGGCCCGCCACGCCGTCCTCCAGCAACGCGAGGGCATGGCTAGGCTCGTCGTACTGGCTCAGCACCACCACCCCCGTCGTCGGATTGCTGTGCCGAATGTGGATGGCAGCACGGATGCCTTCGTCCGTGTTTGTCGGCGGCATGCAGATGTCAGTGACTACGACGTCCGGCGCCAATTCCGAGACGGCTGCGAGCAACTCGTCGTGGTCGGCGGCCAAACCGACGACCGTGATGTCGCTTTGGTCGTTCAGAAGGGCCCGAACGCCCTCTCGGACAAGCAAATTGTCGTCCGCGATCACCGCTCGGAGGCCCACGAATTCGTACCATACGCGGAGAGGGTTGACGATCGGCGGGGACGTGAACGGTCAAGTGCATGACCTTTCAAGCGGCGCGACGGCGGAGTCGGTCCGGGTCGTCGACCCCGCACTGCTGCTTCGGCTCGAACACGACGTCGCAGACATCCTGGGCGGCCAGGCAGCTGAGGACGTCATCTTCGTCGAATTGCTCCAGGCGGTCGGCACCACGCTGCGTTGGCCGGTCGGCGCGGTGTGGCAGCCGCATAGGTCGTCAGAGCTGATTTGTGTGGCCAGCTGGAGCGCACCCGAGTTCGGCGGTGCCCCGTTCGTGGAGGTGAGTCGCTCCGCCGCACTTGCGTCCGGCATCGGACTTCCTGGGCGAGTCTGGCGGTCGGGGCAACCCGCATGGATTTCCGATGTTGCCGACGACGAGAACTTCCCACGCGCAGCGGCCGCAGCCCGCGCCGGCCTCCATGCGGCGTTCTGCTTCCCGCTGCGCAGTGGCGATGGCCTCGAAGGCCTGGCGGAGTTCTATTCGCCGTACCGCATGGATCCGTCGCGCGAGTTGCTGGCGACGATGTCGAGCCTGGGCTCCCGGATAGGCGACGCGCTGCGCCGGCAACGCGTTGAGCACGCGGTCCGGCTGAGCGAGGCCCGGCTGCGCGCCGTGCTCGCCGCCGCCCTGGACGCGGTCGTCATCGCCGACGCGAGCGGTGTCGTGCTCGAATTCAACCCGGCCGCGTCCGCCACGTTCGGCTACCCGCGCGATCAGGCGGTCGGTCGCGAGCTGGCCGATCTGATCGTGCCGCCCGACCTTCGCGAGCAGCACCGGCAAGGACTCGCTCACTACCTGCACACCGAGAAACCCAACATGCTCGATCGCCGGATCGAGATCAGCGGTATGCGGGCGGATGGCTCGGTGTTTCCGGTCGAATTGACAATCACCCGGATCGCGGTCGCGGGCAGCCCCGTGTTCGCCGGCTACCTGCGCGACCTGTCCGACAGGCACCGCGCGGAAGAGGAACTGCGCGCCTCGCGGCACCGGGTCGCCGAGGCTGCCGTGGCGGAACGTCAGCGGCTCGAACACGACCTGCATGACGGCGCCCAGCAGCGCCTGATCTCACTCGGCGCCGCGCTCAACCGCGCTCGCACCGCCCTGCCCAATGAGCCGGCGCGAGCGGGCGAGATCTTGGACGCCGCGCTTGCGTCCTTGGACGAGGCCGCGATCGAACTGCGCAACCTCGCTCGGGGCATACATCCCAGCAGCCTGACCCGGCACGGGCTCGCGGCCGCCCTTGCCGACATGGCACGCCGATCGCCAGTAGAGCTGAGCATGGACACGCTGCCCACGAGCCGCTTCCCCGCATCCGTCGAAGCCACCGCCTACTTCGTGGTCAGCGAAGCGCTCACCAACGTCGCGCGGCACGCCGGCAGCGAACGGGCGCGAGTCGGGCTGAGTATCACGGATCTGGTTGCGGGCCGGCGCACGCTCGAGGTCACAGTCGCCGACGACGGCACCGGCGGTGCCTCGGTGACGAATGGAACCGGCCTGCAGGGGCTAGCCGATCGGGTGGCATTGCTGGACGGCACGTTCGACGTCGTCAGCCCGCTAGGAGCAGGCACGCTCGTACGCGCCCGCATCCCGCTGCCATAGCCAGTCGTGGTGGTGACACCACAACGACCTGGATGCCGCCACGTGCCGATGAAGTGGTGCCTGCGACGGTGTGCCGCCGGCCGTTTGCAGCAAGTCTGGTGGACACGCGGCGCTGCCGCGCGAGCGTCCCACATCCGTTGCTTGCTAGGAGTCATCCATGTTGTCATCGGCCTCGTTGGCCATTGTGCGCGAGACGCTGCCTGCGGTAGGTGCGGCGGTCCCGGAGATCACCACCGTCTTTTACGGCAAGCTGTTCGCTGATCATCCTGGCTTGCTTTCGGACCTGTTCAACCGGGGCAACCAGGCCACCGGTGCGCAGCAGCAGGCTCTGGCTGGTTCGATCGCGAGATTCGCGAGCATGGTGGTGA
>JBPYES010000349.1:0-5535 GCA_051984825.1 Jatrophihabitantaceae bacterium | reverse complement strand
CGGGTGCGTGGCTGGCCCACCGGAACGCTGCGTACGTGCGCGGTTCCACCTGGACCACCTCGATCGGGAAGCGTCCCCATCTCTCGCTCTCCCGGACGACCTGATGGCCGGGCGTGTGGTCGAGCGGCGTGGTCGCCGTAGACGGCACCCACCACCCCGGTTCGCTCACCAGCTCCCAGACCCGCGCCAGCGGGGCGTTGATCAGGATCTGCTGCTCGATGCGATCTTCCATGCCAGGTCTCCTTTCGTGCAACTGCATCGTTGCACGTGATGCGCAGAACGCGCAACCATTGCCTTGCACGTCGATGAGTTTCACCTGAGGGGAGGCGTCCTAGCCTCATCACATAGTCGAAGGGAGCGTCACCATGCTCGAAAACAGCAAGGCATTCAGCGGCTTCGCCGTGTCCGACCTCGAGGCGACCAAGAAGTTCTACGGCGAGACGTTGGGATTGGGCGTGTCGGAGCACAACGGGCTGCTGAGCCTGCACCTCGCCGGTGGCCGCGACGTGCTCATCTATCCGAAGCCGAACCACGTGCCGGCGACCTACACGATTCTCAATTTCCCGGTCGACGACATCGACGCGGCCGCCGACGAGCTGATCGAACGGGGCGTTACTTTCCAGCGTTACGACGGCATCGAGCAGGACGAGAAGGGGATCGCGCGCTCCGGCGGGCCGTATATCGCTTGGTTCACCGACCCGGCAGGCAACGTCCTCTCGGTGCTACAAGACCGTTAGAAACCGCTCGATCATCGCGTTCACCTGGTCGGGCACTTCGAGCTGGACGAAGTGCCCGGCGCCGACGGTGCGCCCGAACGTGAGGTCCGCGATGTGCTCGGCCAGGCCGGCCTCCGGCTCGCCGGCGCTGATCACCAGCACCGGCACGTGAACGCGCGGGAGCACCGAAGCGGGGTCGAAGTCGACGATCGCCTGCCAGCCCGCGACCGCGGTGGCTAACGGCGCCGCGGACATGCCGGCCACGGTCTCGTCCCGGCGCACCGAGTCCGTTGGACGGAACAGCCGCGCGGCGAACCGGGCACGCCACGAGCCGTCCTGATCAGCCGCCACGTCGGGCAGGGAGCGCGCGAAGTACGCCTTGCCGCGCCCGTCGAGGATCGGGGCGGGGTCGACGAGCACCGCCGCGCGCACCGCGCCCGGACGGGCCGCACAGGCGAGCGCTACCAGCGCCCCCATGCTGTGCCCGACCACGACCGGTGCCGGCAGAGTAGCGGCGACGGCAAGCACATCGCCGGCGAACTCCTCGGTGGCGTGCGCGGTTCCGCGGCTCTCGCCGTGCCCGCGCAGGTCGAGTGCGACCACCGCGTGCCGGGCTGCGAAGTACCGGAACTGCGGCGCGAAGTACGTCCTGTCGCAGCACCAGCCGTGCACGAACACCAGTGGTGGATCGCCCGAGCCGGCGGCCTCGTACGCGATCCCGTCGGCCTCGAGCGTCATGACGAGGGCTCCGTCACCCAGCCGGCACGCGCGGCCACGCCTGCGCAGGCCACCGCCGCGCCGACGGTGATCAGCGCCCCGAGTATCAGCCCGGCGGCTTCCCCGGGATGTAGCAGGTGCTGCTGCGTCCCGACCGTCACCGCTGCGACGGGCACGCCGAGCTGCGCGGCGGCCAGCGCGCCGATCACGAGCGGTTGGCCGGTGAGCCGCATCGCGGCGTGGGCGGCGATTGCTCCGACGCCGAGCGCTACACCGAGTGCAATGTAGGAGGGATGCCGCCCCAGGTCGCGCAGGTTCAGCGACGCACCGAGCCACACGAAGAACAGCGGTCCAAAAAGGCCTTCCGTCACCGCGAACAGTTGCCTGGCCAGCCGGCGCGGCTCGCCGACAGCGGCCATGGCGAGCCCGAACGAGAAACCGGCGAGCATGATCGACACATGCGTGTGCACCGCCAGGGCGGCCAGCGCGAACAGGATGGTCAGGTTGACGCGTAGCTCTAGCGCGAACTTGCGTTCCTCGGACACGCGGTGCACCCGCCTGCGGATGCCCGTGCTCTCGATGTAGCGCATCCCGAAATACAGGACGACTGCGCATCCGATGACGGCCAGCGCGCCCAGAGCGGCGCGCCCCGCGTGCTTCGGATCGATCACGAGTGGCAGCGCCACGATGGAGGCGGTATCCGCGATGGCGATCTGCGGCAGCATATGCAGCACGTGCGTCCCACCCAGGTGCAGCGAGTCGACGATCGGCAGGATCAATGCCGCCGACGACGACGCCATCAACACGGCATACATAGCGGCGTGACCGGTGCCGAAAGACTTCGCGATCAGCACGGCGAGAACGGTGGCGACCACGCCGACGCCCACGGCCCGCAGCGCTCCGGTCGCAAGGCCAGCCCGGAGGCTCTGATCGCGGATCGGCACATGCGACCCCGCGACGAACATCACCAGCGCGAAGCCGATGTCGGCGAGGAAAGTGAAGGTTGTGTCACCGGCGTGCAGCACGCCGAGGCCGGTCTGGCCGAGGACGATGCCGGCGGCTAGCTCACCGAGCACGACCGGCAGGTGCAACCGCCGGAACAGCGCGAGAAGCGGGCCGAGCGTGCCGACCAGCGTGATCAACGCGAGCGTGGCGAAGTCCATGGTCACCTCCGGTCGCGCCAGTATGTATAGGTGCCAAGCTTGCTCCTTGTTCATCACACCTCGTCGCCTTCGCTGCAGGCGATGCTGGAAGCAGTGCTGGCCGGCGCGACCACCGACGAGATCCAGGACGTGGACGTAGTGGTGCGTCCGGCGCTGGCGGCCACCACGGTTGATGTCCTCGCCGCCGACGGATTCCTGCTGGGTACCAGCGCCAACATCGGTTACATGTCCGGAGCGCTCAAGCACTTCTTCGACTTGGTGTACTACCCGGCACTGACCGCCAAGGTCGGCGCGCCGTACGGGCTCTACGTGCACGGCAACAGTGACACGACCGGAGCGGTACGCGCCGTCGAGGCGATCACGAAGGGCATGGGCTGGCGCCAGGTGCACGAGCACGTGAGCGTGATCGACAAGCCAGGAAAGCCCGATCTCGACGCGTGCTGGGACCTCGGCGCCACCGTGGCGGCGATGCTGGCGGCCTGATCAGCCCTGCCCCATCCTGTGCACTGCCACCCGTGCGGAGTGGGTTGCGCTAGTGTCCCGCAGGTGCGCGCCAAAGCGAACGAAGCGACCCGACGTTACAAGATCGGCGTCCTGGTGGTTGCTTACAACGCCGAAAGCACCCTCGCCGCGATGCTCGATCGGATTCCCCCGGAGTTCCGCGCCAAGATCGACGAGATGATCATCTGCGATGACGCCAGCTCCGATGCCACGTATGACGTGGGGGTCAAGTGGCGTACCGAAAACGACGGCGTTCCTACCACCGTTGTGCGGCACCTGAAGAATCTTGGCTATGGCGGTAATCAGAAAGCCGGTTATCAGCTCGCGGCAGAGCACGGCGTGGACATCATCGTGCTCCTGCACGGCGACGGGCAGTATGCGCCGGAGTGCCTGCCGGACCTTGTCGCGCCGCTCGAACGCGACGAGTGTGACGCGGTCTTCGGGTCGCGTCTGATGGTGCCGGGAAGCGCCAGGAACGGCGGAATGCCACTGTACAAGTACGTCGGCAACCGGCTTCTCACCATGGTCGAGAATCGGCTCCTCGGCTCGGAGCTGACCGAGTTTCACTCGGGTTACCGGGCATACAAGGTCGCTGCGCTGTCCCCGCTGCCGTTGCAGCACAACACTGACGGATTCGATTTCGATACGCAGATCATCGTGCAGTTGCTCGATGCGGGGAAGCGGATTGTAGAAGTACCGATCCCGACGTATTACGGCGACGAGATTTGCTATGTGAATGGGCTGAAATATGCCCGGGACGTCGTCCGGGACGTCGCGCAGTATCGCCTGTCGAAGATGGGATTCGGCACCCAACGATGGGTGGCCAGCTCACCCGAGTACACGCTCAAGGACAGCGAGGGAACCTCGCACACCGTCATCCTGGATATGCTGCGGGATCAGCCTCCGGGGCGGATTCTCGATGTCGGCTGCTCCGGCGGTCTGCTCGCAGAGCAGATGCGAGCGCTGGGTCACCACGTGGTGGGCATGGACAGCATCGAGATACCCGAGGTCCGTGGCCGAGTCGACAGGTTTGTCTCCGGTGATCTCGAGGACGGGATTCCCGCCGAGGTGGGCGATGGCTTCGATGTGGTGGTCGCCGCGGACGTGATCGAACATGTGCGTCGCCCGGATGTCCTGCTGCAGCAGATGGCGCAGGTGCTCGCGCCGAATGGCGAACTCATCGTTTCCACACCGAACTTCGGTCATTGGTACCCGCGTATCCGCGTTGTCACCGGCACGTTCGGATACGACCGGCGCGGGATTCTGGACGAGACGCATCTGCGGTTCTTCACCGCAAGGACGCTGCATAGTCTCTTCAGCTCGCACGGCCTCGATGTCACGGAATTGCGTCATACCGGTCTGCCCTTCGACGTGCTGACCCAGGACTCGCAGCTGGCCCGCGTCGCGCGTCGCTTCGACCATGCGTTGGTGCGGGCGCGCCCGACGATGTTCGCGTATCAGTTCGTCCTGCGGGCCAAACCGCATCGGGGCGAGACAATGGTCGCCGCGTAACGGCGACGGGTGTGGTGGTGACATGAGAGCTGTTGAGGTGCTGCTCGACGGATTCGGGCGCGTTCACAACGCCGTGCACGGTGCTGTGCACGGCCTGACCGAGTCGCAACTCCAGGAGCGCCTCGACCCCGACGCGAACACAATCGCCTGGCTGGCCTGGCACCTCAGTCGCGTCCAGGACGACCACATCGCCGATGTCGCGGGCACCGAACAGGTGTGGTCGAGCGGCGGGTGGCAGGAGCGGTTCGACCTGCCGTTCGAGCAGGGCGAGACGGGGTACGCGCAACAGTCGCGCGACGTGGCCGCGGTACGTGCGACAGCGCCGTTGCTGCTCGACTACTTCGACGCCGTGCATGCGCAGACGATCTCGTACGTGCTTGAGCTGCGAGACGAGGATCTCAGCCAGGTTGTAGATACCCGATGGGATCCGCCCGTCACCCTCGGCGTGCGGCTGGTCAGCGTGATCTCCGACGACCTGCAGCATGCCGGGCAGGCGGCGTTCATCCGCGGCGTCGTGACCCGTCGCGCGACGTGATCCTCCCGCCCGTCCGGACCGTCGACTACCACACCGCCGGCGAGCCGTTCCGCATCGTCGCTGGGGCGCCGGTGACGATGCGCGGGGCCACCGTGGCCGAGCGCCGGATGCTCGCGATCGAGGACCCCGCAGTCGACGGGCTGCGCCGGATTCTGTGCTTCGAGCCGCGCGGACACGCGGATATGTACGGCTGTTTCGTCACGCCGCCGGACGACGCGGGCGCGCACTTCGGGGCGTTGTTCTGGCACAAGGACGGGTTCTCTACGGCGTGCGGGCACGGCACGATCGCGCTCGGCGTCTGGGCGCTGCAGTCGGGGCTGGTGCCGGCCGACCCGTCAGGTACGACCGACGTGATCATCGATGTGCCGTCGGGGCGGGTCACGGCCCGGGT
>JBPYES010000348.1:0-12082 GCA_051984825.1 Jatrophihabitantaceae bacterium | reverse complement strand
GTCGCGCTGGTTGGCGACGTGGTAGACGTACCGGCATGGGATCGTCGACGCAGCACTCCGTGATCCGCGCCGGAGTGCTGACTCCGCACCTGACGCCCGGGCCGGAGGTCGAGTTCGCCGCGATGGGATCCGGGCGGATCGATACCCGCGTCGCGCACGTCGCCCGGAGAACGGGCGATGCCAGCGACCCGGCATCGTCGAGTGACTTGCGCCTACGCACGACGCCGGCGTATCTCGACCACCCGACGAAACAACTACTCGCCGACCCACTCGACGTGATCGGCTATGCGTCCACGACGTCGGCGTACGTCATCGGCTTCCACGCCGAGCTGGCCATGGTGGCGCGGCTTGCCGAGTCCAGCCGGCTTCCGGTGGCTGCCACCTGCTGCGCGGCGGTGCGGGCGCTACGGCTCCTTGAGGTCGAGCGCGTGGCCCTGGTCGGCGCGCCGTGGTTCGCCCCCGAGTACAACGAACTCGGCGCCGCCTACTTCGCCGGCCAGGGCTTTCACGTCGTCTCGTCGCAGTCGGCCGAGCTCGCCCGGCACCCGCACGAGATCACGCCGGCGGCTGTGCGCGACTGGGCGTCACGCCATGTGGACGACGCCGCAGAGGCCGTCTTCATCGGCGGTAACGGCTTCCGCGCGGCCGGCGCCATCGCTGGGCTGGAGGCGGAGCTTGGCCGGCCCGTACTCACCTCCAACCAGGTGCTGCTATGGCAGCTACTCGCGGAGGTCGACGCCGATGTCAAGATCGACGGCTACGGCCAGCTCTTTGCACGCCAACCCGAGCAGAGCCCGTAAGTTCATATACGTGTGCACCGTCGTGCTGCAGTGGGCGACCGGCGAACCGCTGCGGATCCTCGCGATCCGCGACGAGTTCGTGTCCCGTGACTTCGACCTGCCCGGCGCGTGGTGGCCCGAGCAGCCAGGGGTGATCGGCGGCCGCGACCGGCTCGCCGGCGGCAGCTGGTGCGTATCCGACCCGCGCAGCGGCGTCACCGCGTTGGTGCTCAACCGCCGCGAACGGCGCACCGGCACGCCGACGCGCGGCCAGCTGCCGCTTGCCGCAGTCGGCGCCGGCGAATCCTGGCCTGACCTGGTCGACCACCGGCAGATGGCGAGCTTCACCCTCGTGCTCGCTGCACCTGACGGCGTCACCGTGTGGACGTGGGACGCGGCCGAGTTGCGCAGCGTGACACTTACCGCCGGCCAGCACATGATCACCACGGACGGCGTCGACGCGGACGACCCGACGACCACCCGGTTCGCACCCTTGTTCGCGACGAAGCCGTGGTACGAAGTCGTCACCAGCACGACGCCGTCGGACGATCCATCCGCCCTCGTCGTGCGCCACGAGGTCAGCGGCGACGTCTACGCGACCGTGTTCGGGCAGCTGATCACCGCCGAGGAAGGCGCGCTGCGCATCTCGTCATCGGCCACACCGTGGATCGACGGCAGTTGGAGCGAGCAGTCCTGGCTGCTGGCCTGACCGGCGTCATTCCTGTCGTCGCAGCTCGGCGAGCTCCCCGATCGTGGGTGCTGTGGCGAACGGGCGGTTCGCCAGGTCGCCGACCACCGCGACCGGCCGGCCTGCCCGCGCCGCGGTTGCGAGTTGCAGCGCCGGGCCACAGATCCGTCCCTGGCACCAGCCCATGCCGCAACGGACCTGCCCCTTGATTGCCCGCACGTCGGCGATGCCATCGGCGATCACATCCGTGACCTGCTGCCACGTGACGTCCTCACAGCGGCACACCACCGTGTCCGGCTCCAACCGGTCCAGCCAGCCGGCGGGGATCGGGTGGGCGCGGTCGAACGCAGCGGCGGTTCGCGCGGCACGCCGGCGCGTCGCGACCGCGCGGCTCGGCGGGGTGTCCCCCGCGGCGGCCGCTCCGGCAATCGTGCCCTCGGCGCCGGCCATTACCGCGCCGCCGATGCCGGTGATCTCGCCCGCCGCGAACACGCCCGGGACGCTGGTCCGCTGCGCAGCGTCAACCACCACAGTGCTGATCGGCCGCACGGGATGCGCGACCTCACGGCATCCGAGGCCGCGCGCGATATCGAGCGAGGGGACGAAGCCCCATCCGACGCAGGCCGCGTCGGCGGCGATCTCACGCATACCGGCGCCGTCCGGCCGCGCGATGACGACCGACTCGACGCGATCGTCGCCGTGGGCAGCGACGACGACACGTCCGCTCAGCACCGGGATGCGGGCGCGCGCCACAGCGCCCAGATACCGGGCCGCTTGCGTCGCAAGTGAGGGCTGCCCGGCGAGGGCGCCGGCGACAGACGCGCCCGTCCGCGTCGGGGCGGCCTCGACGAGCGCAGCGACACGCACCCCGGCGTGCGCCAGCCCAGCGGCGACCGGCCACAGGAACGGTCCGGTTCCGGCGACCACCACCCGCGCGCCGACACGTACCCCGTGCGCCTTGAGCAGCGCCTGCGCCGCTCCCGGAGTCACGACACCCGGCAGGTCCCACCCCGGGAACGGCAGCGACAGTTCGCTCGCCCCGGTGGCGAGCACCACCGCCAGAGCGTCGATCACTCGCATGCCTTCAGGGCCACGCACCATCAGCAGCGCTCCCCCGCCGTCTCGCGTGTCAGCCCGGATGACGCTGGTCGACGCCGCGACGGTTATGCGCTGGTGCCGGTTCGCCGCGCGCACCGGCTCCGGGCTGGTGCCGCGCCAGATCTGCCCGCCCAGCAAAGGGGAATTGTCGATGAGCGTTACCGCCAGGCCACGGTCGGCCGCGGCAAGTGCCGCCGATACGCCCGCCGGCCCGCCACCCACCACGACGAGGTCAGCCACTGGTGACAACGTCTCCGTCGACAACAGTCGTTACGCACGCGCGCACCGGCGGACCGTCGTTCACGTGGACCAGGCAGTCGTAGCACTGCCCGATGCCGCAGTACATGCCGCGCGGTCGTCCCAGGACGCGGCTGCGGCGCAACTGCCGGATCCCCGCCGCCCACAGTGCCGCGCCGATGCTGTCGCCATCCGGCGCAGTGATCGACTGCCCCTCGAAGGTGAAGTTCACGACCCGAGCTGGAATCCGGCGGGGAATGGGTCGTCGGGGTCGAGTAGGTAGGTGGCCAGCGCCGTGATCCAGGCGCGGCCGGTGATGGTGGGTACGAACGCGCGGTAGGGGCCGACGGTGGTCTCTGCGATCAGGCGGCCGGTGAAGCGTGATCCGATCAGCGAGGCGTGGACGAAGTCGGTGTCCAGGCCGAGTTCGCCGCGGGTGGCCAGCGCCGCCATGCGCGCCGAGGTGCCGGTGCCGCACGGGGACCGGTCGATCCAGCCGGGATGAATCGCGGTCGCCGCGCGGGCCACGCCATCCTCGGTCGGGCCGGTGAGCACCACGTGGTGGCACTGATCGACGTCGGGTTGTTCCGGGTGGGCGAAGTTCAGCTGCTCGTTGACCGCGGCCATGACCCGCAACCCCACCTCGACGAGCTCGCCGTAGCGGTCCGGGCGCACTGCCACCCCGACCGAGGCGGCGGGCACGATCGCGTAGAAGTTGCCACCCCAGGCCAGGTCCAGGCGCACCGGCCCCAGTCCGGGAACCTGCACCTCTGCGTCGCGCAGGTGCAGGTAGGAGGCCACATTGCGGATCGTCACGGCCCGGGCGCGTCCCTCGCGCACTTCCACAGACGCGTGCACCAGCCCCGCCGGCGTCTCGATCCGGATCTCGGTGACCGGCTCCTTGACCGGCACCAGCCCGGTCTCTACCAGCACCGTCGCGGTGCCGATCGTGCCGTGCCCGCACATCGGCAAACACCCGGACACCTCGATAAAGACAACCCCCACGTCAGCGTCCGGGCGCGTCGGGGGTTGCAGGATGGCACCCGACATCGACGCGTGCCCCCGCGGCTCACACATCAAAAGCGTGCGCAGATCGTCCCGCTCGCTCATCAAGTAGCGGCGCCGCTCCGCCATCGTCTGCCCCGACAACACCACCGGCGACGTGATCACCCGCGTAGGCATGCCCTCCGTGTGACTGTCCACCGCAGTGAACGCCTGCCTCGCTCTCACCCCAGCATCGCCTCCCGCACCGCCTTGCGCACTGCCGCCTCATCCGCCGCGGGCAACGGCAGCCGGGGCAGTCGCACCGGCCCGGCGTACCGGCCCACCTCATCCTGCGCGATCTTGATCGCCTGCACGAACCCCGGATCAGCATCCCAGCGCAGCGCCGGCAGCATCGCCCGATACAGCGGCAACGCCTCGTCCCACCGTCCCGCGCGGCTCAGCTCGAATAACCGCACGGACGCCGCAGGCAGCGCGTTGACGAACCCCGCGATCCAGCCCGTCGCACCCAGCAGCACCCCCTCGGCCAGCAGGTCGTCGCAGCCGACCAGCACCTCCAGGGACGGCGCCACCTCGAAGATGCGCGCGATCCGGCGCACATCCTGGGAGAACTCCTTGACCGCCACGACGCCCTCGATCTCCGCGAGCCGGGCCAGCAGCGGCGGCGTCAGGTCGACCCGCGTGGAGAACGGGTTGTTGTAGGCGATGATCGGCATCCCAACCGCAGCCACCGCGGCGAAGTGCGCGACAACCTCGTCGTCGGTCGGGGCATGCGACGTCGGCGGCAGACACATCACCGCATCCGCGCCCGCGACCCGCGCCTGCTCGGCCCAGCGCGCCGCCTCGACCGCCGACTTGCCGGACACTCCGGGCACCACCTGCGCCCGCCCCCGCGCCGCCAGCACCGCGGTCGACACAACCTGCTCACGTTCGGCATCGGTCAGCGTCTCGTATTCGCCGAGCGAGCCGTTTGGCACCAGCCCTTGGACACCCTCGTCGATCAGCCAGTTGCAGTGCTCGGCGAACAGGCCGGCATGCAGCTGGCCGTCCGGCGTAAACGGGGTCGTGGTCGCAACGAGTACGCCCGGGAACCGCAGTGTCTCAGCCATTGGGTCAGTCTCCCTCATGAATGTCAGCGGTGGAGGTGCGGACCGCGGGACGGCCCGGGTCGAACGGCGCCGGGTCGACGGGCGGCGGTGCGCCGACGATCAGAGCGCGCAGCAGCTCCGCGGTGCCAGGTGCCAGGCCGACGCCCGCACCCTCGTGACCGGTGGCATGCCACAGGCCGGGCACGTCGGGGTCGCCACCGATGATCGGCAGATGATCCGGGGACGCCGGGCGGAAGCCGAGGTAAGCGCGGATGGCCCGCACGTCGCGCAGGAACGGGAACAGCGCAGTCGCCCGCCTCGCGATCATGCGGAGGGCGGCCATGCTGAGATTCTGATCCCAGCCCACCAGCTCCCGGCTCGATCCCAGCAGGATCGGGCCGCTCTTCGTACCTTCGACGACCGCGGCCGACAACAGCGCCGCGTCGTCACTTTCCACGGTGTCGACGTAGCTGGCTTCGTACACCTTGTGCCGGACAAGCGGCGGCAGCGGCTCGGTGACGACGATGTGCCCGCGTCGCGGCCGTACGTCCACGCGACTGCCGAAGCCGCGGGCGAGCGAGCCGCTCCACGCCCCGGTCGCGAGGACGACCTGCGAGGTCGAGATCGCGCCGCGGCTGGTCTGCACTCCCTCGACGTGTCCGCCACGATCGCGGGTCACGCCCAGCAGCTCGGCGCCGGCCACCACACTGGCGCCCGACCGCGCCGCATCCGTCAGCAGCGCCCGCACCGCAAGCATCGGCTGCAACTGGCAGTCCTGCGGATAGCGGACTCCCCCACGCAGCCCGGAGGCGAGCATCGGCTCGACGCCGGTCAGATCGTCACCGGCCACCGCCTCGGTCCGCACGCCAAGGCGTTCCTGCTCCGGCACCAGCTGCGACAGCGCGGCGAACGACGCCTCGCCGGCCGCCACCACCAGACCGCCCTTCGTCTCGAACTCGAGCGGCACCTCCGACTGCTCGGCGAAGCGCTGCCAGAGCGCCAGGCTGTGCAGCGCGAACTCCAGTTCCGGTCCGGGCACCTTGTCGGAGACGAGGAGGTTGCCCTCCCCCGCGGAGCTGGCACCGGCGGCGGGACCGAGCCGGTCGAGCACGCACACATCCAGACCGGCACGAGCAAATTCGGCGGTGCACGCGGCGCCGACCACTCCGGCGCCCACGACGACGACATCGGCGCGGCGCGGCATCTCGTCGACGATCACGCGGTCGTCTCCCGCAATTTCCGCTGGCGCCATCGCGATCATCTGCCGCATGCTATGGGCCGCCTGCCGTTCAGGCGAGTCGAACTACAGGAGGTAACGGAGTGGATCGCGATGCAGTCGACCTCTGGTTGCAGGCGTACATGGACGCATGGAAGACCTACGATCCGGACCAGATTGCGGCGCTGTTCGCGCAGGACGTGACGTACCGGTATCACCCGTACGACGCTCCCATCGAAGGACGCGACGCGGTGGTCCGATCCTGGCTGGGTGAGAGTGATGCCACGGGCGTCCCGACGCGGGACGAGCCAGGGACCTACGAGGCCGCCTACCGCGCCGTTGCCGTCGATGACAACGTGGCGGTCGCCGTAGGCAGCACGCACTATATCGAGCCCGAGGGCCCCCGAGTCTTCGACAACTGCTTCGTCATCCGCTTCGATGCCGAGGGCCGCTGCAACGACTTCACAGAGTGGTACATCGAGCGGCCGAGGGCATAGCCGGCAGGAGCCGTCCGCCTCAGTGGTGACCGAGGACCGGATGCGGACGGTACGGCGCTTCCAGGCGCTCGGCCTCCTCCTGACTCAACGTGAGCTCCACCGCGGCAATCGCGTCGTCGAGGTGCGCGAGCTTGGTCGCGCCCACGATCGGCGCGGCGACGCCGGGGCGGCCGAGCAGCCAGGCCAGCGCGACCCGAGCCGGCGGTACTCCGCGTTCGGACGCCACCGCCCGGACCACGTCGACGACATCGAAGTCGCCCTCGTTGTACATCTCGCCGGCGAGCGGGTCGTTCCCTGACCGCACCGTCCGCGCCGGCACACCGCGCTCGCGTGATCCGCTCAGCAAGCCGCGAGCCAATGGGCTGTAGGGAATGACGCCGACGCCCTGATCGAGGCAGAGCGGGATCATCTCCCGCTCCTCCTCGCGGTACACCAGGTTGTAGTGGTTCTGCATCGACACGAACGGCGTCGGCGCGAGGCGCTGCGCCTTCGCGAATTGCCAGGCGAACATGCTGGACGCACCGATGTAGCGCGCTTTCCCTGCACGCACGACGTCGTCCAGCGCATGCATGGTTTCCTCGATCGGAGTTTCGTAGTCCCAGCGGTGGATCTGATAGAGATCGACATAGTCGGCGCCGAGCCGCCGCAGCGATGCGTCAACGGCGGCCAGGATGTGCTTGCGCGACAGCCCACCCTCGTTGGGCCCTGGGCCCATCGGGAAGAAGACCTTGGTCGCCAGGACGTACTCGTCGCGATGATCGAACAGCCGCGCCAGCAGCCGGCCGGTGACCTCTTCACTCGCGCCCAGGTCGTACGCGTCGGCGGTGTCGAAGAACGTCACACCCGACTCGACGGCGCGGCGCACGATCGGCTCAGCCGCCTCCTCGTCCAGGTGCCAGTCCCGCGCGGAGCGGTTTCCGAAGCTCATCATGCCCAGGCACACCCGCGACACCTGGAGCCCGCATCGGCCGAGCCCGACGTACTGCATGCTCCGATGCTTCACCCGGACGCTGTCGTGCGGAAGCGGAAATTCCAGGCGAGCCGCCGCGCGTACCTGGAAAGCTCAGCCCGTGGTGACGGCACGCTTGCGCAACCGGGGAAGGATCTCCTCGCCGTACAGCTGCAGGAAGCGCGCCTGGTCGGGGCCAGGAGCGTGGAAGACGAGATGCGTGAAGCCGAGTTCGACATAGCGCCAGATCGCCGCCACGTGCTCGTCCGGGTCGGAGGACACGATGAACCTGCTGGCGGCCCGGTCAATCGGCAGCGCGTCGGCGCGCTGCTGCATCTCGATCGGGTCCTCGACGCCGGTCTTCTCCTCAGGCGACAAGGCGAGCGCCCCCCAGTGCTGGCAGTCCGATAGCGCGCGGTCGCCGTCAGGGTCGAAGGACACCTTCACCTCGATCTGCAGGTCGAGGTCGGACAGCTGCCGACCGCTCTGCTGCACGCCGGCACGCACGGCCGGCAGCAACGTGTCGGTGTACAGCTCCGGCGCCTTGCCGCTCGTCGTGATGTAGCCATCGCCTTCGCGGCCGGCGAGCCGCGTGGCAGCCGGCCCGGACCCCGCGATGTACAGCGGGACTGGACGTTCTGGCCGGTCATAGATGGTGGCGTTCCGGGTGCGGTAGTACGTGCCGTCGTACGTGACACGCTCGTCGCGCCACAGCGTGCGGATGATCGTCACCGCCTCCCGGAGCCGTGCGAACCGCTCCTTCGGGTCCGGCCACTCGATGCCTAGCGGCACCTCGTTCATCGACTCACCCGAGCCCACGCCCAGCACCACCCGGCCGGGGAACAGGCAACCCAGCGTGGCAAACGCCTGGGCAATCAGCGCGGGGTGATAGCGGAACGTGGGAGTCAGCACGCTCGTGCCGATGACGACCCGGTTCGTGCGCGCGCCGAGGGCGCCCAACCACGACAGCGCGAACGGTGCGTGCCCGCCGTCGTGCCGCCACGGCTGCAGGTGGTCGCTGACGAACACCGAGTCGAATCCGACCGTTTCTGCCAGCACTGAGAAGTCGAGTAGCTCGGACGGGCCGAACTGTTCGGCGGACGCTTTGTATCCGAACCTGATCATGCCGCTCCCATCGGGCCATCGGGGTTCCGCTACGGAGCACATTCTCACGCACGCCGGTCCCGGCAGCGAGTTAGTTAGCTCTGAATCAGAGCTAACATGGCTGCGTGACCCGTCCGAGCCGCCCCGCCCCCCATGATGACGACACCGGCCTGGCCGAAGCGTTGTTCGCAGCCATCGGCGTACTGCGCCGCCAAGTGCGCCGCGAGGCCGGCCGCCCCTGGCAACTCGAGTCCCTAACCGGCTCGCAGCGTGAGCTCGTCCGCCTGGTGCGCCACCAGCCGGGCGTATCCGTCGCGCAGGCCGCTGCGGAACTGGGGCTGGCCGCGAACAGCGTTTCCACGCTGGTGCGCCAGCTCACCGAGGCAGGCATGCTCCGCCGGGCAGCCGATCCGGGCGACCGGCGTGTTGCCCGGCTCACCCTGACCCGGGCCGCGCAGCGCCACCTCGAGACGTGGCGGGATCGGCGCACCGCACTGGCCGCCGCGGCGCTCAGCCAGCTGAGTCCCGACGAGCGCGCCACCCTGGCCCGCGCGCTGCCCCTGCTGGACAAGGTCAGCGATGCGCTGCGGGCGAGCGCGCGATGAGCGCTCCACCGGCCGTCGAGCTCGCGGGCGTGACCTATCGGTTCGGCGAGCACCGGGCCGTCGACGGTTTGGACCTGACCGTGCAGCGCGGCGACATGTTCGGGCTGCTAGGCCCGAACGGCGCGGGGAAAACCACGACGATTCGGCTGCTGAACACGCTGCTTCCCTTGCAGGATGGCGCGATCCGCGTCTTCGGGCAGGACGTGCGCCGGCAGGCGATGGCGATTCGCCGGCTACTCGGCTACGTCCCGCAGCAGCTCTCGATCGAGGGCGCCCTGACCGGCCGCGAGAACGTCGCGTGGTTCGCCCGGCTCTACGACGTCCCGCGGCGCGAGCGCGCGACGCGTGTGGCGGACGTCCTGGAGATGGTCGACCTCACCGACGCCGCGGACCGCTTGGCCGCGACGTACTCCGGCGGCATGGTGCGCCGCCTGGAACTCGCCCAGGCATTGGTCAACCGGCCGGCACTGCTCGTGCTCGACGAGCCGACGGTCGGCCTCGACCCGGTCGCCCGGGACAGCGTCTGGCAGCGCGTCCGGCAGATGCAGATCGAACACGGCATGACGGTGGTGCTCACCACGCACTACATGGAGGAGGCGGACGCGCTGTGCGACCGCGTCGCGCTGATGCATCGCGGCCGGCTGCGTGCTGTCGGCACGCCGGGCGAGCTGCGTGCCGCACTCGGTCCCGGCGCGACATTGGAGGACGTGTTCCGCCACTACACCGGCGCAGACCTGGCCGAGGATGCCGAGAGAGGAGGACTGCGCAGTGTCCGTAGTACCCGTCGCACCGCCCGCCGGGTGGGCTGATCCTCACCAAGGTTCGCTGCGGCGACTCCTCTCGCGGATCGGCACGTTCTGCTTGGTCGAGGTGCAGCGGCTGCGCCACGACCGCTCCGAACTGATCACCCGCACGATCCAGCCGATCCTGTGGCTCGTCGTCTTCGGTGAGACGTTCACGCGGGTACGCGCGATCCCGACCGGCGATGTGCCGTACCTCGACTTCCTCGCGCCCGGCATCATCGCCCAGTCCGCGCTATTCGTCGCGATCTTCTACGGCATCCAGATCATCTGGGAACGCGACGCGGGCGTTCTCACGAAGCTCCTCGTCACCCCGACCCCGCGCAGCGCCCTTGTCGCCGGCAAGGCGTTCGCCGCTGGGGTGCGCGCGCTCGTCCAGGCGCTCGCAGTGGTGGTCGTCGCTGCCCTGCTCGGCGTCGGGCTCACCGCCAACCCGCTGAATCTGCTCGGCGTGGCGGTGATCGTGGTGCTCGGCGCGGCGTTCTTCGCCTGTCTGTCGGTCACCATCGCGGGCCTGGTGCTCAAGCGCGAACGGCTGATGGGCATCGGGCAGGCGATCACCATGCCGCTTTTCTTCGCCTCGAACGCTCTCTATCCGGTCGACGTCATGCCGACCTGGCTGCGCGTGATCAGCCACGGCAACCCGCTGACCTACGAGGTCGCCGCACTGCGCGGCCTGCTGATCGGCCAGCACACCAACCTCTGGCTGGACTTCGGCGTGCTGACCGGCGCCGCGATCGCCGGCATCTGTGCGGCCGCGGCCCTGCTCGGCCGGCTGGCCCGCTGACGCCGAAGCACCACACCAGTTTCCCCGGTCCAGCTGCGTCACTTTCGCATCGCCGAGGCGTCATCTTGACGAGTGCGACGGGAGGGCAGGTCGATGGACTGGGATGCGGAGTTCACCCTGTTTGTGCGCGAGAGCGCAGACGCTCTGTACCGGACTGCGTGGCTGCTGGTCGGCGAACGCGCCGGTGCGTCCGATCTCGTGCAGGACACGCTGACGCACCTCTACGTCCGCTGGGACAAGGTGCTGGAGGCACGAATTCCAGGCGCGTACGTGCGCCGCGCCATGATCAACCGGTTCCTGTCGCAGGCACGGCATGCGAAGGCATCCGAGGTGGTCGTGGCGGACGTGCCCGACGCGGGCCTCGCCGACCCCGGGATGGTGCAGGTGCTGGACCGCGCCATGATTGCAGGCCCGTTGGCCGCGCTGCCGCCCCGGCAGCGGGCCGCCATCACCCTTCGCTATTACGAGGACCTGAGCGACCGCGATGCCGCCCGGGCAATGGGATGCCCCGTACTCACACTGCGCAGCCACGTGCGCCGCGGGCTGGCCGCACTGCGGGCCCAGCTTGACGGTGCGGAGCAGGGACGCGTCGGAACGGGACAAGAGCCAAGGAGAGTGCGATGAGCAGCGACTTCGAAGACCGAGTTCGCGAGCGTCTGCACGATGCGGTGGCCACGCTGCCGCGCGATACCACCCTGACCACCCGAATCATGGACGCGACAGTGGAGGCGCCTCCGCGCAGACACCGCACCAGGTCAGCGCTGCACACGTGGATGCCGCCTTTGGTAGCAGGCGCCGCCTCCGTCGCAGTGGTCGTAGCCGTCGTGGTGCTCGCGACCCGCACGCGTCCCACTGGGCACGCTCGGCCGACGCCGGGGGCAAGCACGTCCGTCTCTGTCGCGCCGACCTCTCCCCCGCCGGCGACGACGTCTTCCCAGCCGACGAGTGGGACGTCCTCGCCCACTTCTCCGGTTGCCCCGTCCGCGGCCGATATTTCGCGGATACTGACGCACACCATCGAGACCGCGTCACCGTCGACACACTTCGGCGACCCCTCGGCACCGGTCACCACCAGCGACGGAGACGGCGGCACCCTGACCGCCGTGATCGCCCACCGAACACCCGCCGCCGACTCACACGGCTACCTCGTCTTCTTCTGGCACAACAACCAGTTCGCCGGCTGGGACCGCAATCAGGAAGCCATGACCACCAAGGCCGCCGCCGCGGCCGGG
>JBPYES010000347.1:0-20665 GCA_051984825.1 Jatrophihabitantaceae bacterium | reverse complement strand
CCGGCGCGGTCGACCGACTGCGCGCCCAGGCTCGGGACGACCGCGCGGCGCCGGCGCTCGTGCTCGCCGCCACGGACCCGGCCAACCCGTACGGCGCGGCACTGCCCTGGCCGGAGCGACCGGCCGAAGACGACGGCAAGCGTGGCCATCAGCCGGCCCGCAAGGCCGGGGCGCTCGTAGTGCTGGTCGGCGGGCGGTGTGCCCTCTACATCGAGCGTGGCGGGCGCACGCTGCTGAGCTTCAGCGATGAGCCGGCGATGCTGCAGCCGGCGGCCGACGCACTGGCACTCGCGGTGCGCGACGGCGCACTGGGCAAGCTGTCCGTGGAGCGCGCCGACGGCAGCCCCGTGGTCGCGTCGCCGCTCGGCGAGGCACTGGAGGCCGCCGGCTTCCGGCCGACGCCACGCGGCCTTCGGCTACGCGCCTGAACCCATGCCAGAAGGCGACACCGTGTGGCTGACTGCCAAGCGGCTGCATGACGCCCTCGCAGCGCGGATTGTCACCACGTTCGACCTGCGCGTGCCCGAACTCGCGACGAGCGATCTAGCGGGCGACACGGTCCGGGAGGTGATCGCGCGAGGCAAGCACATCCTGATCCGGTTCGCGGGCGGACTGACCTTGCACAGCCATCTGCGCATGGACGGCTCGTGGCACATCGTCGCCGCCGGGCGCCGGCCGAGCGCGCTGCCCGAGCACATGATCCGGGCGCTGGTCGGCAACGACACCTGGACGGCTGCGGGCTACCGCGTCCACGACCTGCGCCTGGTGCGCTCCGTCGACGAGGGCCAGCTGGTCGGTCATCTCGGGCCGGACCTGCTCGGCCCTGACTGGAATCCGGACGTAGCGGTCGAGCGCCTGTCCGCCCAGACCGACCGGCCGGTCGGAGAGGCGCTGCTCGATCAACGCAACCTCGCCGGCATCGGCAACCTGTACAAGTGCGAGGCGCTGTTCATCGAGCGCACACACCCGTGGACACTGGTTGCGGACGTCGCCGACCTGCGCCGCCTCGTCATGACCGCGCAGCGACTGATGCGGCTCAACCGCGACCATCCCGAGCAGTCCACCGCCGGCCTGCTCGGTCGCGGCCGCGAGCACTGGGTGTACCAGCGTGCCGGCGCGGCCTGCCGGCGATGCCGCACACCGGTTCGCCACGCGATACAAGGCGCACCGCCGTACCAGCGCGACACGTTCTGGTGTCCGACTTGCCAGCCGGCAAAGTGACCTGCGGCGGCCGGATCAGGCCTGGTCCGGAGCCTTAGTGGCATCGTTGGGAATCGCAGAGGTCGAGGGCGATTGCGAGCCGATCGCGGGCCGCTCACCGCCTTCCACCGCCTGCCGTCCGGACTTCTCGGCGTCAAGTGACGCACGGATCTCCTCCAGCCGCGCGGAGCCCTTGAGGTTGACCGTGGCGCGCTCGATCTCCAGCTTCCGGCCCGCCACCGAGTCCTGCGCCAGCTCGGCCTGCCCGAGCGCGACCGAGTAGCGCTGCTCGATCTTGTCGCGGACCTCGCCGAGCGACGGGACGTTGGAGGGTGCGGCCAGCTCGCTCATCTGCTGCAGCGACTTGGACACGGCCTCCTGCATCTTGGCCTGCTCCAGCTGGGTCAGCAGCTTCGTGCGCTCGGCCAGCTGCTGCTCCAGGCGCATCTCGTTCGTCTTCACGGCCTCACGGGCCTGCGCTGCCGCCTGCAACGACTGGTCGTGCAGCGACTTGAGGTCCTGCACCGACTGCTCGGCTGAGACGAGCTGATTCGCGAGCGCCTGCGCCGTCTGCTCGAAATCCGCGGCCTTCTCAGTATCGCCGCTCGCACGGGCCTGATCGGCGAGTACGAGCGCCTGTCGCGCCTGTCCCTGAAGCGTCTCGACCTCGCCGAGCTGACGGTCGAGCTTCATCTCGAGCTGCCGCTGGTTGCCGATGACGCTGGCGGCCTGCCGGGTCAGCGCCTGGTGCTGCTGCTGTGCCTCAGCAATCGCCTGCTGAATCTGGATCTTTGGGTCAGCCTTCTCGTCGACCTTGGCGCCGAACCATGCCGACGCGTACTTCCACGCCCGCACGAACGGATTGGGCTTGGCCATGTTCGACGCCTCCGCATGCTCACAACTGAACTGATCAGCACATCATGCCGCTTCCATCGTGTCGACGTGCGGGCAGTGCGGCAAGTTCCGTCGCTCAGGCAGACGCCGCGCGGGCTCCCGCCGGGGCGCCGGGCAGCCCGGCGACGAGCACCTCGACGTCGGCGGCGATGACGTCCGGCGTCGACGGCGACACGACATGGGAGGCGAGCCAGCGCAGAACGAGATCCGCACCCCCACGGTCCGCGTCGGCGACAGCCGCACGTACGGCGTCGCGGGCCTGCCGCCAGCCCGGGGCGGTGGGATCGACGCGGGCGAGCGCGGTCAGGGTCGCGGGTTCGCGGCGCGCCAGCGCGCGTAGCACCGAGTGCTCGGACAGCGCCGTCGCCGCGGCATCCAGCGCCTCTGGCAGCGGCCGGCCCGCCACTCGATTGATCAATTGCTGGATTTCGTCCACGAGCAGCGCCGACAGCACCGCATCGCGGGTGCGGAAGTGGTTGTAGAGCGTGGCTTTCGCAACTCCGGCCGCAGCGGCCACCTGGGCCATGGTGATCTTGGTCCCGCTCGCCTCGACGGCACGCCGCGCACCCACCAGAAGGGCGGCCCGGGTGCGATTCATCGCGTTGCCGGCCCGTGTCCGCGTGCCCGTCACCCGAACCGGCGCCGCGGATGCGTCCTGTAGCGGCGCCGCGGTCGGGCGGAACAGAGTGTCGATGAGCGGGTCGGAGCCCATGCCCTGGACGTTACCGCGCGAGTCCCGCGCCGCCGCGGTGACGCGCGGAGCCCGAGCGATCAGCGCTCGCGCTACGACGAGTGGCGCGTGCAGAGCGAATCAGCAGGGCACGACGAAAGACGGAATTCGCCTAAGCGGGACGAACTACGCGGCAACCGGCCCGAGCGCACGCGCCTGCGCGCCGCGCGAGTCTTCCGGCGACGGGTTCAGCCGAGCGTGGTCGGTGCCGGGCACGTGGCCGAGGCGCACCGCCAGCTTCTCTTCTCGGCGCAGCGTGTCGGTGACCTCACGAAACAGCTCGGACAATTCGACGTCCAGAGCACGGCAGATCGCGGCGAGCAGCTCGGACGAAGGCTCCTTCTGCCCGCGCTCTACCTCCGACAGGTACCCCAGGCTGACCCGGGCGCTGGACGAAACCTCGCGTAGCGTGCGTCGCTGGCGCAACCTCAGCCCACGGAGGGTCTCGCCAACCACTTGTCGTAGCACAGCCATGGTGGGAAACCCCCTTCACGATGCGATCCGGCGCGACGTGTGCCGGATGCAAATCACGTTACCTGCCGCTGCGGACAGCCACGCCGCTGGCCATGGTTCTCCGCTCACAGCGAACGTAACGCTGTAATCGCCGCCGCGCATTCCCTTTTGAGGATGTCGAGCATGGCCCGGACGGCGTCGGCCCGGATGGCCGCGCGATCACCGGCGAAGCTGCGCTCCGCGACCGTCTCGTCGGCCGGGCCTGCAAGTGCCAGAAAGACGGTGCCGACCGGCTTGCCGTCCTGCGGATCCGGCCCGGCCACACCGGTGATGCCGAGGCCGTAGGTTGCACCGAGCCGGCTGCGGGCCCCGCGAGCGAGGGCAACAGCGACATCCGGATCGACGGCACCACGCTCGTGCAACAACTGGGCCGGCACCCCGGCAAGCGCCGTCTTCAGTTCGGTGGCATACACGACGAGGCCACCGCGGACGGTGAGGCTGGCGCCCGGCGTCGCGGTGAGTGCCGCGGTGAGCAGCCCGCCGGTGAGCGACTCGGCAATCGCCACCGTCGCGCCCAGTTCGCGCAGGTCGGCGTGCAGCCTGGCGAGCTCGCTCGCATAGTCGGTCATGTCGGCGCCTGCGTGGTCCGCCGTAGGCGCAACGCCCGGGCCACGTAGTCGACACCGGTGATCAGCGCCAGCACGACCGCCGCTCCCATCACAATCACGGCGACCACGTGCAGCCAGCCGGACAGCGGCAGCACGTAGAGGCCGATCGCCACGCCCTGCAGCAACGTCTTGACCTTGCCGCCTCGGCTCGCGGGCATAACACCGTGGCGGATCACCCAGAACCGCAGCAACGTGACGCCGACCTCGCGAATGAGGATCACGACCGTCACCCACCACGGCAGCTCGCCGAGCGCGGACAGCCCGACCAGTGCCGTCCCGACGAGCGCCTTGTCCGCGATGGGGTCCGCAAGCTTTCCGAACTCGGTGACGAGGCCGCGCCTGCGGGCCAGCTCGCCGTCCAACCTGTCGGTGATGGAAGCGAGCACGAAAACCACGCACGCCCAAATGCGCCAGACCGTGTTCTGGCCGTTGTCGTGGAAGAGCAACACGGCGAAGACGGGCACGAGAAGGAGCCGCAGCATGGTCAGCCCGTTGGCGACGTTCCACGCAGACACGGAGCTCGACGGCTCAGCGATCGGGTCGTCGGACAAGGGACCGGTCCTCACCGGCACGGGACTGCGGTGAGGTCGACGCCGTCGGTGTCAGTTACGACCGCGGTGACAAGTTCGCCGCGGCGCGTCCCCACCATCTGGGTGACGCCGTCGTCGGGACCCTGATGGGCGGCTCGGCCGACACCCGTCTGCTCGACCAGCACCTCCACGGTGGCGCCCACCCGCTCGGCGGCACGCTGGCTCACGAGCTCGTCGGCCAGCGCCGCTATGTGCTCGACACGGGCCGCCACCTCATCGGCATCGAGCTTGCCGTCGAGGGTTGCCGCTGCCGTCCCCTCCTCGTCGGAGTAGCCGAACACCCCGATGGCGTCGAGGCAAGCGGACTCGAGGAAGCGCTCGAGCTCGGCTACGTCGGCCTCGGTCTCGCCGGGAAAGCCGACGATGACGTTGCTGCGCGCACCAAGATCGGGGGTGAGCGCCCGAGCTTGGGCGAGTAGCTCCAGGAACGCCTCGGTGGAGCCGAACCGCTTCATCCGGCGCAGCACCGGCGCACTGGCGTGCTGGAACGACAGGTCGAAGTAGGCGGCCACCCCGGGCGTCGTCGCGATGGCCTCGACCAGGGAGGGCCGTAGCTCCGCCGGCTGCAGATACGACACGCGGACCCGCTCGACGCCGTCGAGGCCGGCAAGCTGCGGCAGCAGCGCCTCGAGCGCGCGCAGATCGCCGAGGTCCTTGCCGTAGGACGTGGAATTCTCGCTGACCAGCACCAGCTCGCGCGCCCCCGTCGAAGCCAGCCAGCGCGCCTCGGCAAGCACCTCGCTCGGCGGGCGTGACACGAACGCGCCGCGGAACGACGGGATGGCGCAGAACGAGCATCGCCGATCGCACCCCGATGCCAGCTTGACGTACGCGACCGGCGCATCCGAAAGGCGGCGGCGGGCAGTGGGCACCCAGGCATGACCCGGCACCGCAACGTCGGCAACCGCCGCCGGACGTTGGACGGGCGTCACAGGCAACAGGGTGCGCCGATCGCGCGGGGTGTGCGGGCGGACCGCGCGACCCGCGACGACGTCGTCCAGCCGTGCTGCGATGTCGGCGTAGGCGTCGAATCCCAGCACCGCGTCTGCCTCAGGCAGCGACTCGGCGAGCTCGGCGCCGTATCGCTCGGCGAGGCACCCGACCGCGACGACCTTCTTGCCGGTGTCGGCAGCGCCCAGGACTGTGTCGATCGAGTCCTTTTTCGCTGAGTCGACAAATCCGCATGTGTTGATAACGATCACGTCGGCTGCGTCTGCTTCGCCGAGGGTCCAGCCCTTCGCGTCCAGGCGGGCAGCTAGCTCCTCGGAATCGACCTCATTACGCGCACACCCCAGGGTGATCAACGCAGCGGTGGGCACCTTCGCAGGGTACCCGCGGGCAACTGCAGCGGATTGGCGCCGCCAGCGCGTCCAGTCCAGTGTGAGGCGGACTTGACGGCCGAGCCGGTTCGGCTACTTGCTCGCACGGCGATCCGGCACATCGACCGGTTGCCCGGGCTGTACTGCTGAGCCACTAACGTCCACCGGGTGAGCCTTGTCGTGCGCCGCGCCCGTACCCCAGACGTCCCGACGATCAAGGCTCTCGTGGACATCTACGCCGGGTCCGGGCGCAAGCTGCTGGCGAAGGAGCTCGTCACGCTGTACGAGGATGTCCCGGACTTCCGTGTCGCCGAGGTCGACGGCAGGGTGGTCGGCTGCGGCGCGCTGCACGTGCTGTGGGCGGATCTCGGCGAAGTGCGCACCCTGGCTGTACACCCGGACCACACCGGCAAACGCGTCGGCGAGCGCTTGTTGTTTGAGCTGATCGATACCGCGCGGGTCCTCGGGCTCTCGCGGCTGTTCGCGCTGACCTTCCATACGGAGTTCTTCGCACGACACGGCTTCGTGGAGATCGACGGCACACCGGTCGACGCCGACACCTACGATGCGCTGCGCCGCTCGTACGACGCGGGTATCGCCGAATTCCTCGGCCTCGAGTACGTCAAACCCAACACCCTTGGCAACACACGGATGCTCCTGCATCTGTAGGCAACGACACGCCGCGAATTCCCGCGCGCCTCATCGGTCACGCTGGCCTCACCGGTTACGGTGCGGCCAGCGGAGGTGATCTCTACATGAGCGCAGTACAGCGGACGGGGGCAACCCGCGTCCTGCGCTGGCCGGGTGCGGCCACGGAGCCCGGTCCCAAGCGAGTAGGGCGGCATCATCTCGGCACGCGTGCGCGCCTTTCCTGGTTCCGGATGTTCTACGTCCCCCGGCACCGGCACCGGCGGTAACCGCGCCGCCCCCGCGGCGGCGTGTCAGACCTCTTCGGCCTCGACCAGGTCGTCGGCGCTGCCGCCGTTGCGCAGCGCATAGAGCAGCCCGCTGAGCTCGTCCGGCACGACCAGCACGTCACGGGCCTTGGAGCCTTCGGAGGGGCCGACGATTCCCCGCGACTCCATCAGATCCATCAACCGCCCCGCCTTGGCGAATCCCACCCGCAGCTTGCGCTGCAGCATCGACGTCGATCCGAACTGGGTCGAGACGACCAGCTCGACGGCGGACAGGAACAGGTCGAGATCGTCGCCGATGTCCTCGTCGATCTCCTTCTTCGCCGCCTGCGGCGCGGTGACGTCCTCACGGTAGGCCGGTTGCAACTGCCCCTTGCAATGCTCGACGATCTTGCGGATCTCCGGGTCCGTGACGTACGCGCCCTGGATGCGCGCTGGCTTGGACGCGCCCATCGGCAGGAACAGCCCGTCGCCCTTACCCAGCAGCCGCTCGGCGCCGGGCTGGTCGAGGATCACCCGCGAGTCGGTGACCGACGCGGTCTTGAACGCCAGCCGGGACGGCATGTTCGCCTTGATCAACCCGGTGACCACATCTACGGACGGACGCTGCGTGGCGATGATCAGGTGAATGCCGGCGGCCCGGGCCAGTTGGGTGATGCGCACCACCGCGTCCTCGACGTCGCGGGGCGCGATCATCATCAGGTCGGCGAGCTCGTCGACGATCACCAGCAGATACGGGTACGTCGTGTACACCCGTTCCGAGCCCTGCGGTGCCACCAGCTCGCCGGAGGCCACCTTGCGGTTGAAGTCGTCGATGTGCCGCACACCCGAGGCCTCCATGTCCTCGTAGCGCAGGTCCATCTCGCGCACCACCCACGTGAGCGCGTCGGCGGCCTTCTTCGGGCTCGTGATCACCGGCGTGACGAGGTGGGCGATGCCTTGATAGGCGGCGAACTCGACGCGCTTGGGGTCGATGAGCACCATCCGGACCTGCTCCGGCGTGGCCCTGGTGAGCACCGACAAGATCAGCGAGTTGATGCAGCTGGACTTGCCGGCACCAGTGGCACCGGCGACGAGCAAGTGCGGCATCTTCGTCAGGTTGGCCACGACGAAGCCGCCCTCGACGTCCTTGCCGAGCGCGACGAGCAGCGGGTGGTGGTCGCGCTGCGCGACCTGCGAACGCAGTACGTCGCCCAGCATGACGATCTCGGGATCGGCGTTCGGGATCTCGACGCCGACCGCGCTCTTGCCCGGAATGGGGCTGATGATCCGCACGTCCGGGCTCTTCACCGCGTACGCGATGTTGCGCGTGAGCTGGATGATGCGTTCGACCTTGACGCCCGGCCCGAGTTCGATCTCGTAACGGGTGACCGTCGGTCCACGGCTGAAGCCGGCGACCGCGCAGTCGACGCCGAACTCCTCGAACACCTGCTGGAGCGCCGCGATCACCTCGTCGTTCGCCTTCGTATGCGCGACGTGCCGGCTTCCGGAGCTGAGGTTCTTCAGCGACGGCAGCGTGTAGGCACCGCCGCTGCTCAGTTCGAGTTGGACAGGGGCGGTGACCGGCGGCTGCTCGTCCTCGGGCTGGGGTCTCGGCTTGGCCACCCGAGGCTTGCGCGGTTTGGGCGGCACCTCCGGCAGTGGTTGCTCTTCCAGTTCCGGCAGCACCGACGTGGCGGTGTCGGCCACGACATCACCGCGGTTGGCCAGTACCTCCCCCTCGGCCGCCCCGCGGCTGAACAGCGCGCGTACGTGCTGCGCCAACTGGCTGATCGGAGTTGCGGTCACTACGAGCACGCCGAACGCGCCGAGCACGAACAGCAGCGGCACCGCGATCACGGCGGAGAGCCCATGACGCAGCGGTGCCGCGATGCCCGCCCCGATCAGCCCGCCGGCGTGCGAGCGGCCGTGCGCGCTCGTCGGCGAGTCGGCCCACAAGTCGAGCAGGCCGAGCAGCGCAAGTCCGAGCGCAACCGAGCCGACGAGAACCCGGCCGCGGCTTTCCGGATGCGGGGCCTGGCGCAGCATGTGCACGCCAACGGCCACGAGCAGGATCGGCAGCACAATCGCGGCATTGCCGATCAGGATTCGGAACAGCGCCGTCAGGCCCCGTCCGACCGGCCCGGCGCCGTGGCCCCAGGCGGCGATTGCCGCAATCCCACCGAGGACGATGACGCCGAGCGCAGCGCCGTCGCGGCGATGCTCGGGGTCGAGATCGCGTGCCGTCGCGGCATTGCGCCCGACAGCTCGGGCCAGCCCACCGATCACCACGGCAAGTGCCCACCACAGTGCGGCGACGCCACGCCCGAGCGCGCGGACGAGCCCCGGGCGATTGGCACGGGTGCGGCCCGCCGTCGTCCGACTCGTCGCTGCGCGCGTCCTCGATGTGGCCACTGCACTCCTGCTCTTCGGCCCTCACGCGACCCGAGCGATACTCGCTCGTCGTTAGGACCCTAACGCTGCAGTCGACGGTTACCCAGCAGGAAACGCGGGCACCGCCTCACAGACCGGCGGCGGCGAGGTCCTCGCGCAGTTGGGCGATCTCACTCTCGGTCGCATCGACCAGAGGAGGGCGGACCGGGCCGACCCCGCGACCGCGCAGCGCCAGCCCGGCCTTGACGAGGATGGTGCCCTGGGTGCGGAAGATGCCCGTGTAGATCGGTAGCAGTTGCTGATGCAGGCGGAGCGCCTCGGCGACGTCGCCGCGCTCGTACGCCTCGATCATCGCCAGCGTGCCCGGACCGCTGAAGTGGGTGGACGTGCCGACAACGCCGACGGCCCCGACCGACAGCAGGGGCAGAGTCTCGGCGTCGTTGCCTGAGTAGTACGCAAGGTCGGTCTTTGCCAGCACCTCGGCGCTGGCAGCGAGGCTGCTCTTGGCGTCCTTGACGCCGACGATGCGGGGGTGCTGGGCGAGGCGCAGGATCGTGTCGGTGGCGATGGCGGTGCTTGTGCGGGCCGGGACGTCGTAGAGCAACATCGGCAACTCGGTGTTATCGGCGACGGCGCGGAAGTGCGCGAGCAGACCGGTCTGCGGCGGCCTGGAGTAGTACGGCGTCACGACGAGCAGACCGTGCGCACCCGACTTCGCAGCCTGCTCCGCGAGGTGAATGGTGTGCGCGGTGTCGAACGTGCCGACACCCGCCACCACGTGAGCGCGATCGCCCACGGCGTCCACGACGGCGCGCACCAGATCAGCCTTCTCGGCGTCGGTGGTGGTCGGAGACTCACCGCCCGTTCCGCTGATGACGAGGCCATCGTTTCGCTGCTCATCGACGAGGTAGGCGGCAAGCTCCCCGGCCTTGTCGAGGTCCAGTTCGCCGCTCATGCGGAACGGGGTAACCATGGCGGTCATCAGTCGCCCGAAGGGGTGGCGGGCATCGGTGCTCGGCATGAGACAACGCTACCGCCGCTGGTGCGTCCGGATCAGCGTTTCGCATTGACGCGCTCACACGAGTCGACCCAGCAAAGCACCACTCCGGCGCCGGCCACGCCCGGTGTCAGGCCCGTGGCACCGCTGAGAGGTGCGCGAGCCAGCCGCGCGGCCCCGGATGCTGCACGCGGACGGCGGCCACTTCGGCCGCGAACCGCAAGCAGTCGGGCCAGCTCGCGTTTCCCGCGAGGGCGAACGCGGCAGCGCCGTGGAACGCGTCACCGGCGCCGAGCGTGTCGCGCGCGGGCACCTGCGGAACGCCGATAGCGCCTCCGGCGTCGCCGGTCGACCACTCGATCGGGTCCCCGCCGTGAGTGACCGCTACCCAGGGCACTCCCCGCGCGTGCAGCACGTCCACAGTGGACACCTCGGCGAAGCCGGCGGAGCAGATGGCACCGGTCACGAGCGGGAGCAGCTCGGCCAGTACCGGTTTCCAGCTGCCGGCATCGAGCAGCACCGGCACCCGGGCCTCTCGGGCGGCACGCGCAGCGGCAAGCCCCAATTGCGGGTGGTGTCCGTCGACGAGCACTACGTCAGCGGCTGCGGCAAGCTCGGCCACCTCGGCTGGTGGGATCGCCTGCACGAACGCCGCGTTCACCGACGAGACGCTGCGCTCGCCGCTACCGGCCACCACACGAACGGCCGACACGGCCGGCGGGTCGACGTCGTCAGGCGTCGCGTCGACCACGCGCACTGCCCGCGACGCGAGCTCGGCGGCGGCGAAGCGAGCCAACGGATGGGTACCTAGGGCCGTCGCCAGCACGGCCTCCCCACCGAGCGCGGCGAACGTGACGGCCGCGTTCGCAGCCGGTCCGCCGGCGGCCATGTCCTGGCGCAGCGCGACCGTCTTCTCGTCAGGGCCGAGCGGCCGCTCGAGGGTGTGGACGAGGTCGACGGTCGCCAGCCCGGCGAATAGGCCACGTCCGGTCATGCCGCTCAGGGAAGCACGACGGAAGCCGAGTTCGTCAGCCCTCGGCGACGAACGGCGACGACGCGACTTCGGTGCCGTCGGGCAGCGGGCTGATTTCGAAGTCGGCGAAGACGTTCGCGGCAACGCGCTGCAGCTCGCGCAGGCACGCGACCGCCAGGGCGCGGATTTCGACGTCGGCGTGCTCGGACGCCCGCATCGCGATGAAGTGCCGCCAGGCCCGGTAATTGCCAGTGACGACGATGCGGGTCTCGGTCGCGTTCGGCAGCACGGCCCTTGCCGCTTGGCGGGCCTGCTTACGGCGGAGCGTCGCCTGCTCGACATCGGCGAACTTCTTCTCGAGGCCTTCGAGCAGCTCGGTGTAGGCGTGTACCGCCGCGTCGCCTGCTGCAACGAACTTGGCGTGCAGCTCGGGGTCCTCGGCGATCACGTCGGGCTCCACCATCGCCGCATTGCGCTCGGGCACGTACCGCTGGGACAGCTGCGAATACGAGAAGTGCCGGTGCCGGATCAGCTCGTGGGTAAGGGATCGCGAGACGCCGGTGAAGTACATGGTCACGGTGCCGTGCTCGAGCACCGACAAGTGACCGACCTCGAGGATGTGGCGTAGGTACCCGCGGTTCGTGGCCGTTGCCGGATTCGGTTTCTTCCAGGACTGGTAGCAGGCACGCCCGGCGAACTCGGCAAGCGCCTGGCCGCCGTCGGCATCGGTGTCCCAGGGAATGTCGGCCGGAGGCTCGAAGTGCGTCCAGGCGATAACCCGGACTTGCAACGGAACGGTGTCGACCACGGATGAACTCCCAGGCGGTGCGGACCCTCGAACAGCCAGCCTATCCGGCGCGGTGTCAGCCGCAGTTTCGCGACGCGCCGCCTCCGTGCAGCTGCTCAGCAGCGATCCAAGCAGCTGCAGCGTCATGACATCTACTCGCAGTTGCGGTGACGTCAGTGGTGATGTCATAGTGGCATCATGCACGTCAACGACTATGTCGAGCAAGTACATGACCAGATCCGTGCGGCAGCCGCACTCGGCGATGAACGGACCCAGCAGATCGCGGCGTCGCTCGCCGGCGCGGCGGATGCCTCGGTGCGCCTGGCGCTGCTCGCCGCCGTCTCTGCGGCAGCCGGTGAGATCAGCGCCGCACTCATCGAGACGCACGGCGGGCCAGCCGTCACAGTGGCGGTCGACGGGGACGAGATCCGCGTCGACGTCGCACAGGCTCCGTCCGCGCGGGCCGAGCCGCCACCGGATGAGGGCGAGGCGACGGCACGCATCTCGTTGCGCCTGTCCGAGCGGCTCAAGGCCGACATCGAGCAGGCCGCCTCTGACGAGGGTGTGTCGGTCAACACCTGGCTGGTCCGTGCCGCCAGCGCGATGCTCCCTCGCCCCTCCGGCCCGGGTGGCTGGCCGGGTCCGGGTGGCTGGCCCGGCCCGGGTGGCTGGCCGGGTCCGGGCTGGCACGGCCCCGGTTGGGGCGGGCACGGCCGCGGTACTCAGCGCGTCACCGGCTGGGTGACGGGATGACGATCAGTCCACGCATTCGAATGGAGATCCAGTGACCACCAAGACGTTTGCTCTTTCCGGCCCGATCGAGCTGTCCTGCCGGCTCGGCTCCGGCGCGATTACTGTCCACGCCGACGACGGCGTCGCCGAGGCGAAGGTCGTTCTGACTACCCGCGACGGGAGATCCGATTACCTCGACCGCACGACCGTCGAGCTGCAAGGTTCGACCCTGGTCGTACACGGGCCGAAGCCGCGCGGTCCGCTGTTCGATCTTCCCGTGTTCACCGGCCGATTCGGTGAGCGCGATGCCGTCGACGCGGAAATCACCGTCCCGGCCGGCACCCCGATGAAGATCGCCAGCTGGGGCGCGGACGTTGTGGTGAAGGGGCGCGCGGGTACCACGGACATCATGTCCGGCTCCACCACCACGGAGATCGACGACGTCGACGGCGACCTACGGCTGCGCTACGGCAGCGGGCCGGCGCGCGCCCACCGCGTCACCGGCTCGGTGGTGGTACGCGCCGGCTCCAGCAGCCTGACATTCGGCGACGTCGCCGGAGCGATCGAGATCGGCTGCGGAAGCGGGAGCCTCGAGGTCGGCGCTGCCGGCGGCCGGGTTCGCATGCGCACCGGGACCGGTCAGGCCACGATCGGTGCCGCCAGCGGCGATGTGGACTTCACCAGCGGGTCCGGCGGACTGTCCGTAGGCCTGCGCCGGGGGCAGCCAGCCCGTCTCGACGTGGTCACCGGCGCCGGCCACCTCCGCTCAGACCTCCCTGTCGGCGACGCTCCTCCACAGAGCACCGCGCGCGCGATCACGATCAAGGCACGCACCGGCAGCGGCGACGTGCGGATCTTCCGTGCCGACCCGGTATCGGATGCCGCCTAGGACGTCACGGCGTGGCTGAGCGGGGCGGCGAGATCGCCCCGCTCGCCCACCACGACCCCGTCCAGCTCGAGCCACTTCGCGGTGATCGCAAGCTCGGCCGCGAGTTCGGTGGCGACGTACAACGTGTCCACGCCCGGCTCAGCGAATGCGCCGTGCACGCGCAGCACTCCCGCCTGCCGGTCGGACTTCAGGTCAACGCGGGCGACCAGTGAGTCGCCCAGCAGGAACGGGAGCACGTAGTAGCCGTACTGGCGTTTGGCGGCCGGGGTGTAGATCTCGATGCGGTATCGGAAGCCGAACAGCCGCTCGGTTCTTTCGCGGAACCAGACCAGCGAGTCGAACGGGCTGAGCAGCGCCCGGCTCGTGATTCGGCGTGGCCTGCGTGCTCCGGGCCAGAGGTAGGCCGGCGCGCGCCACCCGTCAACGCTCACCGGGATCAGCTCTCCTGCCTCGACCAGCTCCGCGACGCGTTGCTTCGACTCGGCACGCGGCAATCGGAAATAGTCGCCGAGATCGGGCTCGGTCGCCACGCCCATGCCGCGAGCGGCGATGCGTACCAGCTCACGCTGCGCCTGCTCGACCGGTGGAGTCGGCGCGGCGATGATCTCGGCCGGCAGCACGCGTTCGGGCAGGTCGTAGTGCCGTTCGAAGTTGACCCGCCGAGCAGCAGTGATCCGCCCGGACCAGAACAGGTACTCGAGCGCCACCTTGCCGTCGTGCCAGTTCCACATGTGCCCAGGGCGCGGATCCGGACGCGGCATGCCGGTATCGCCGCCCCGGATCGGGCCCCTCCGCGAGACGAGATCGAAGACATCGTCGACCAGCTGCGGGAAGTCGCGGGCGATGCGCACCATGCTGCCCCAGGCGTCGTCATCGGCCCGGGCCATGCGCCAGCGCAGGTATGGGTGCAGCTCGACCGGGATCAGCGACGCCTCGTGTGCCCAGTATTCGAACAGTTCGCGCCGGACGGGGCCGGCGGTGTGGGCAGTGAGCCGATCCAGCGCCTCGCGCGGATAGGGCCCGAGCCGGGCGAACACCGGCATGTAGTGCGAGCGGCAGAACACGTTCACCGAATCGAGCTGCAGCAGCCCAACCCGGTCGAGCACCCGCCGGATGTGCCGCGCGTCGATGCGCCCGCTCGGGCGGGGGTCGGCGAACCCCTGCGCCGCCAGGGCGATCCGGCGGGCCTCTGCCGCGCTGAGCCGCATCACGCCGCCGCGCGTTCGTCTACCGCTGCCGCGGCCGGCTCGGCCGCCCGCCGCTTGCGGCCCTCGGCACTGACTACGACCACGACGGACGCGACGATGACCAGGCCACCCAGCACCTCGCTGACGGAGAGGTGCTCGCCGGCCAGCAGAACACCCAGCGCCACGGCGACGACGGGGTTGACGTACGCGTAGGTCCCGACGAGCGACATGGGCGCCTTCGCCAGCGCGTACACATACGCGCTGAACGCCACCAAGGAGCCGAACACCACGAGGTACGCCAGCGACAGCCACGACTGGACGCTGATCGCGCCGAGGTCGAGCCGGTCGAATTCGCCGCCTCCTGCGGCGGCAGCCAGCAGCACCACTCCCCCGGCGAGCATCTCGACGGACGACAGCACGGCCGGGTCGTCCGGGAGCTCCATCCGGGTGACGAGCACCGAGCCCAGCGCCCAGGAAAGCGCCGCCACCACGAGCAGAAGCGAGTACCCCAGATCGACGTGCGAGCCGGAGGAGCCGGGCAGCAGCAGCAATGCGAGCCCGCCCAAGCCGACGAGCACGCCGACGAGCGTCAGCGCCGGCGTCCGGTCACCTAGCACGCGCCGCAGCACGATGAGCCACAACGGCACGGCCGCGACCAGCAACGCCGCAATACCGGACGGCACCCGGGTCTCGGCGACGACCACGAGGCCGTTGCCGCCGGCGAGCATGAGCACGCCGCAGATGGCGGCATTGCGCCACTGAGTGGCTCCGAGATGCCAGCTCGTGCGCCCGCCGCGCAGGCGGGACAGCAGGGCCAGCAGCCCGGCCGCGAGCACAAACCGCACACCGGCCGACATGAATGCCGGCATTGTGCGGACCGCCCAACGGATCGCGAGGTACGTCGACCCCCATACGACATATACCGTGCAGATCGCGAGCCAGACCCGTCCCGGCACGACTCTCTTCACTCACCGGACAGTATTCGCCGGCACTGACACGGGCAGCTGAATTCCTGAGCGCACCCCGCGGCCGATCGGCGGAGCGTGCCACGATGCAAGGGTGTTCGAGCAGTGGATGCACAGCATCGGCGACGCCGTCGGCGTATGGATGTACGTCATTGCCGGCGGCCTTGCCTTCGCCGAGGCATCCTTCCTGGTCGGATTCGTGTTGCCCGGTGAAACGGCGCTCCTCGTGGCGGGCTACTTCTGCCGGTACGGACCGCTCAACGTCTGGGTGATGGCCGCCGTGGCGGTGGTCTGCGCGATCGTCGGTGACACGGTCGGCTTCGAGTTCGGACGGTACTTCGGGCCGTCACTGCGCCGCTCGCGCGTCGGCGGGTGGATCGGCGAAGCCCGATGGACAAGGGGTGACGCCTTCCTGCACAGGCACGGTGGCAAAGCGGTCTTCCTGGGCCGCCTCGTCGCGCTGCTCCGCGCACTGACTCCGTCGCTCGCGGGTATGAGCGGTATGCATTACCCCACGTTCCTCCGGTGGAACGCCGCGGGCGGGCTGTTGTGGGGGGCCGGCTGCGTATTCCTCGGATACGCCTTCGCGTCGGCGCTGAACACAGTCAGTGAGTACCTGACCTGGTTGCCCATCGCGATTCTTGCGCTCGCGGTGGCGGCATACCTGCTCATTCATCTGCGCAAGCGGCGTCGGGAACGCGCCGAGGAGCATGCTTTTGCCGAGGCGTCGGCCCCCGGCGACAGCGCCTGAGCAGCGGTTAAGGTGGCTGACGTGGCCGACGTGAGTGTGCGGCTGGCGCGACCGGACGACGTGCCTGAGATCGCGCGCATCCAGATCGAGACATGGCGCATCGCCTATCCCAAGATCCTGCCCGAACCGGTGCTCGAGTCGCTGACGGTCGAGGCGGCGGAACCCGCCTGGGCTGCGGCCGTTCAGGAGCCGCCCAGTCCGAAACACCACGTGTTCGTGGCCCAGGAGCAGCAGTGGCTGGTGGGCTTCGCCGCGGTGGCACCGGCCGACGACCTCGAGGAGGCCGACCCTGCCCGCGATGCGACCGCGCAGCTCGGGCCGTTGCTCGTCGAGCCGCGATGGGGCCGGCGTGGGCACGGTTCGCGGCTGCTCGCTGCTGCGGTTGACCACGCTCGGGAGGACGGTATGGTGCGGCTGATCACCTGGCTCCCCACGGGCGATTCGGTGTCCCTGGACTTTCTGCGCTCAGCCGGCTGGGCGGCGGACGGCTACGCCCGCGAGCTCGATACCGGGGCCGGTGAGATCCGGGAGATGAGGTTGCACGTGTCGCTTCAGGAGACGCCGTGACGGCGCTGACGGCGTTCACCGGGATTCCGGTCGCAGCCCTTGACTTCTACGAGGACCTCGAGGCCGACAACAGCAAGGCCTTCTGGACCGCGCACAAGCAGGTGTACGACCAGTCGGTGCGTGCTCCGCTCGAGGCCCTCGCAGCCGAGCTCGCCGACGAGTTCGGGCAGGCCAAGTTGTTCCGCCCGTACCGCGACGTACGGTTCAGCAAGGACAAGACGCCGTACAAGACGCAGCAGGGTGCCTGGTTCGGCGAATCGTCGCTGTACGTCGCAGTGTCCGCAGCGGGCCTGTTCGTCGCGGGCGGGTACTGGGATACCGCGTCCGACCAGGTCGATCGAATGCGCCGTGCGATCGCGGACGACGTGGCCGGTGCGGAGCTCGCCCGAGCCGCCGCGGCGGTCCGCAAAGCCGGCTTCACGATCGATGGCCAGCAGCTCACCCGCGTTCCGGCGGGATACGCCAAGGACCATCCGCGGGCGGAGTGGCTGCGCTACAAGAGCCTGACCGCGCATCGCGACTTCGGATGTCCAGCCTGGCTGTCGACCCGGCGCGCGAAGACCGAGGTGGCCAAGGCGTGGCGATCACTGGGCCCACTTACAGCCTGGCTGCACACCCACGTGGGTTCCTCGAACGCGCGCTAGGCGCTTCAACCTGCTGCGCGCCGCGCCGGGCTGCGCACCGCGCTGGCAAGCGCCGGCACGAAGCGCGCCGCGTCGATCGTGCCTAGCCCGGTCGCCAGGTCGTATCCCGGCTCGGCGGTGTAGCCCATCACGTCTGCGTAGGAGTTGTCGCCCGACTTCACGTCGACGATGCCACTGTTGGGACGGCCCGCCAGCCGGTACAGCGCGGGGTTGATGGCCCCTAGCGGATGCTTGGCGCGCTGCGCGGCAAGCGCCACCATGCCGGCGAACAGTGGCGCCGCCTCGCTGGTTCCGCCGGCGACACTCCACCCGGTGTCATCGGCGTCGTAGGAGGTGTACACCAGCGCGCCGCCGTCGACGGCCGCGGACAACGAGATGTCGGGGGTGCCGCGCGCGTCGCCCACGACGCCGCGGACCCGGTCCTGGAACGCGGGCCGCGGGAACACCGTGCTCAGCCCACCCCCACCGGCGCCGTATTCGTCGTTCCACGTTGTGTCGGGCGAATTGCGCCGTCCCGTGGCGTCCAAATGCAGCCGCGTGCCACCGACACTCGTGACGAGCGGATCGGTCGACGGCCACGAGTCGACCCGATAGGAGAACAGCGACTCCTGGTCGTTCTCAAAGTCGGTTGCCCCCGAGTCGCCGGCCGCGGCCACCACGGTGACACCGTGCTTGGCCGCATTGACGAAGGCGCCGCGCAACGCGCGAATCCGGTCAGCGCTCGGAAAAGTCGGCTCGGCCGCGCCGAGGCTCTGCGTGATCACATCCGCCTGGCCGTGGTCGATCACATAGTTTTCGGCCCGCATCATCTCCGGGAATCCGGCGACCCCGTCGGTCTCGGACACCGGCGTCGCTACTACCAGGATCGACGCACCGGGAGCGATCAGGTGCGCGTACTCGACATCGAGCGATGTCTCGAACGCCCACCCGCTCATGTCGGCGTCGCTGGGGTCGAATGCCGGTACCGGCCCGGCGGGCGTGATCGTTTCGATGGAAGGCGGATCGGGCAGTCCCCAGGCCGCATCGAATACGCGCAGGTCGGACTGGATGGTCGGCGAACCGTACGACACGACGACACCGATCGTGGTTCCGGTGCCGTCGTTCCCGCGCGCGAGCAGCGGCCCGACATCGTAGGCGGCGCGGATCTGATCCGCCGAGTAGCAGCTGAGCTGGTAGCGCGTGAGGCAGTCGCCGGCGCTCGGTGGCGCGAGGCGCTCGCTGGGCTCGACCGATCGCATCGCGCTGGCCGGAACCGGCACCGCCGCTCCGGCACGTGCCGGGGTGGCGCCGGAGGCAGCGCTCATCGAAGCCACCAGGATGGCCACAATGGCACAGACGAGTGCGGACCGGGCCGCCATGCGCACTCCTCGGACGACAGGCATTCGCCGACATCCCAGCACACGAGCCGCCGATCCGCTATCTGTTCGCTAGCCGGGCGACATCATCGTCGGGTGATGCAGGTCTAGATATCGGGCGTCCTGCATCCCCTCGGCGAGCATGTCGGCGACCTCCGCAGGCGGCGGCAGGTGCTCGTGCTCGCGTGCTTCTGCCTCGGACGTGAAGTACACGGTCTGCACGTACTCGCCGTCGCCACGTGTCGCAACGGTCCCGCCGATGATCTCCGGGCGCATTTCGCGGATCTCCTGGCTGTACTTCTCCATCATCGAGCGCATCAACTGGGGATTGTCGAGATGGCCCTCGATGACCTGGACGAACCCGGCGTCGTCCGAGCCGCCCGCGAGCCAGGTCGTGACCTCCGACGAGTCGAAGAACGTCACGTCCCCCGCGAAGCACTTGCGCATGTCGGCCCACCACGCGTCTTGCTCGGGGCGCTCACTGTTGCGCTGGGCCGCCTCCTCGGACTCGAAGCGCACGACGGCAACGGACGTCCCGTCGTCGGTGATGTCCCACGTCGAGCCGAGCCAGCCGGTTGCCGCGGGTCGCAGGTCGCGCATCCACCGGTCCATTGCCGCCCGCATGCCGGCCTCGTCCGCGACCTTCCCCTCGATGACCTGAATGAACATCGCACACCTCCGCGATGCCTGGGCCGCTGCCTTGTGCGCGGCCGATCCCCCTGTGAGGTCGCGCGCAGTGCTGCCTGCGTGCGCACCTGCAGGCCGCATCGAGCGTAGGTCCGCACGCGCGCACGCGATAGGCCGCAGCAGCAACCGGCCACCCGGCGCTGGTCGTCAGCTGGTCGTGGCTAGGCCATAGGCACGCAGGACGGTCTGGTCGATGCTGTTGCCGTCGGCGTCCGTCGCACTCACGCGTAGCGAAACCGCGCCGCTACTCGGAGCAGTCTTCGGGTAGGTCACCACCAGGTGCCACCGGAGGTCGTCGAGCCGCACGAGCGCGACCTGCGACCAGGTCGCCCCGTCGTCGAACGACACCCAGGCGTTCGCGCTGGTGATCCGCGCGCCGCTGATGCCGCCCTGGTGCCCGATGGCCAGGTTGAACCCGTAGGACGTGGCGGCCGGTGCCCGGTTGAGCAGGTCGAGCTTGCCGAGCTGGTAGTCGACCTGAAGCAGCGGCAGCAGCGCCCGCCCGGACGGCACCGTCGCGGAGGTGAACGTCCAGGTCGTCGAAACGTCCGTGGAGTAGGTCCACCACGAGGCGGAGCGTCGCTCGTCGGACACCATGCGGTAGGTCGCCTGGCCGGGCACCGCCGGGAACGTGCCGATCGGATACGTGCTCTCGGCGAGCAGCTGATTACCCTGATAGAGCTTGGTGTCGGCGGTGTCCCCACCGGTGCCGAACCCGAGGTGCTGAGCCTGGTCGACGTACGGGAAGACGTACATGGTGAACTGGTCGCCCTCGCGATAGGCGGGCGCGCCGGAGTCTTCCCAGCCGGTCAAGCCGTTCGGCATACCGGGTCTGGCGGCCTGGTCGAACCAGTTCTCCGCCGTCTTGGTCAGTGGCTGATAGACCGTCGGCACGCCGTCGAACTCACCGTTGAACGGGTAGTTCTCCCAGGCCAGGTGCCACCACGAGGTGCCCGGGTCGGTACTAACCCACTCGGTGCGCTGCATCGG